>NZ_JACJOZ010000006.1:0-11302 GCF_014695795.1 Phormidium sp. FACHB-592 | reverse complement strand
TGGTCGAATCAAGCCATCTTCAATGACCAGGGAGCGGTCGTTGAAATCTTATCGGTGGGCAATGACACCACCCAGCGCAGACAAGCAGAAGAGGCATTACAACGCAGTGAAGCCAAGTTCCGAACTATCTTTGAAAACTCACAGGTCGGCATCTTCCGCACCCGCCTCTCGGATGGATTACTTCTCGATGCCAATCAACGCCATGCCAATCTGTTTGGCTTTGATTCACCAGAGGAGATTATTGGGCTTGAACACGCCACAGACTACTATGTAAATCCCAGCGATCGCCAACAATTCCTTGAGTTGCTGAAGCGTGATAGGGAAGTGCGAAGCTATGAAGCACAAATGCGAAAACGAGATGGGACAGTGTTTTGGGTACTTTTCTCTTCTTATCTGAATGCAGCCGATGGATACATCGAAGGCGTGATTGCGGATATTAGCGATCGCAAACAAGCAGAAGAGGCATTACAACGCAGTGAAGCCAAGTTCCGAGCTATCTTTGAAAACTCGCAGGTCGGCATCTTCCGCACCCGCCTCTCGGATGGATTAATTCTCAATGCCAATCAACGCCTTGCCAATCTGTTGGGCTTTGATTCACCAGAGGAGATTATTGGGGAGCACTGCGTCGGCTATTTTGTAACTCCCAGCGATCACCAACAATCCATTGAGGTGCTGAAGCGGGATGGGGAAGTGCGAAGCTATGAAGTACAGATGCGAAAACGAGATGGGACATTGTTCTGGGGACTTTCCTCTTCTTATTTGAATGCAGACGATGACTACATCGAAGGGGTGATTGCGGATATTAGCGATCGCAAACAAGCAGAAGCCGCGCTGCAAGCCTCTGAGGCAGAACTACGGGCGCTCTTTTCAGCCATTCCCGATCCGCTGTGTATCTTCACTGCTAAAGGGCAATTAGTCTGCACGATCAAAGGAAAGCCGTCCTATGGAGAGTCGCATAGGGAGAAGTATATTGGTAAAACACTGCATCAACTCCATGCTAAAGAACAAGCTGATGAATTCCTGAGTTATATTCAGCAGGTGCTGAGAACCCAACAAGTCCTCACCGTTGAATACAGCGAGTGGATAGCTGGGCGAGAAATTTGGTTTTCGGCTCGCATTGCCCCGATTCGGCACGAACAGGTGATTTGGCTGGCGCGAGATATTACGCTGCAAAAGCAAGCAGAAGCAGCCTCGATTTTAGAAGAACGCAACCGCATGGCACGCGAAATTCACGACACTTTAGCACAAATATTTACAGGTATTATCATTCATGCTCGATCGGCGTCCAATAAGGTAACTGTGGCTCCAGAAAAAGCGCAAACTCTCCTCACTCAAGTCCTCGACTTAGCTCGTTCTGGGCTCACGGAGGCACGTCGTTCAGTAGAGGCACTACGCCGCCCATACCTTTTGGAGAACGGTAACTTACAGGATGCTTTAAGGCGTCTTGCGGCTCAATTGGACTCTTCGCTCACAACCCAAGTCGTCTACGAAGTCATTGGTACAACCTATCCCCTATCCTCTGATCTGGAGAATAATCTGTTTCGGATTGGGCAGGAAGCGTTGACCAATGCAATCAAACATGCCAAGGCGCATGAAATCCGCATTGAACTGGTCTATAAACCGACCCAATGCAGCTTGCGAATTAAAGACGATGGGCAGGGATTTGAGGTAGAAAACCAGGCGATGAGGAATGGCTTTGGTCTAATCGGAATGACAGAACGGGCTGAACGCATTAGAGCTGAATTAAAGATTCAAAGTAATCTAGGGCAAGGGACAGAGATCATGGTATCCATTGATCGGGAGTAAGTTAGCATGAGTCAGCCCAGTCACATTCGTGTTCTTGTTGTGGACGATCATCCCGTTATCCGTCAGGGTTTGATCGGAATGTTGGAGGAGGCTCCAGATATCGTCATTGTGGGTCAGGGGCGAAATGGGCATGAGGCGATCTCGGTGTTTCAACAACAACAGCCTGATGTGACTTTGATGGATTTACGGATGCCTGAGATGGAGGGTGTTCCGGCGATTACGGTGATTTGTAATGAATTTCCCAACGCCCGGATTATTGTGCTGACCACGTATGACACTGATGAAGAGATTTATCGAGGATTGCGAGCCGGGGCAAAGGGGTATTTACTAAAGGACTCTGAGCCAGAGGAACTATTGACAGCCATTCGTACCGTGAACAGGGGGCAACAGTACATTCCCCCCAATGTGGCTGCCAAGCTAGTACAGCGGATGACTGGTCCAGAACTGAGCGATCGTGAGCTAGAAGTTCTCCAGTTAATTGGACAGGGAATGAGCAACCAGGAAATTAGCACGGCTCTCAATATTAGTGAAAGTACAGTAAAGACTCACGTCAACCGAATTTTAAGCAAGCTAAATGTCAAAGATCGCACCCAGGCAGCCATCACAGCGTTGAAACGAGGAATTGCTAATTTGTGAAAGCAAAGACGGTACTTCTGACTAGGTTAACGCTCATCACCAGTCACCCCTCTGGAGCGCAAGGTTTTAGTCGATGAGGCAGGCAATCAAACCTAAGTTTGATCCAAATCCCAACTTAAGTCTGATTCGTTCTACTGTCTCAGGTTGACTCATCCTCAATTATTTTGTTGATTAAAATACAGACCTCAAATTGACTACAATCCTAAGCAAACCTTATACATTAAGTTCATACAAACGATTACAGAGTTGAAGGACGAGATTTCAGAGTGCCTCTCACACGATGAAACTCTTTTCTTCAAAGGTTTAGAATGAGCGATGTTATTCCTGGTGATGCACCTAGCAATCACAATCAATTAGTTGTACCCCCTTCTGAGCAAGACCATCGACAAGGATCATTAAACGCCCGCATTGTGCTTGTTGAATATGGGGATTATCAATGTCCTCAATGTGGTGAACTTTATATCTCAATTAAGGCAATTCAACGACAGCTTAAGGCAACCCTAGTTGGAAGAGATTCTCTATGCTTTGTATTCCGGCATTTTCCTCAACCTCACATCCACCCTCAAGCTCAAAAGGCAGCAGCAGCGACAGAAGCAGCAGGGGCACAAGGTCAGTTTTGGCAGATGTACGAAATCTTACTGGAGCATCAACAAGCGTTAGGGAATGGCTACCTTGCCGAGTATGCTGATCGTTTAGGACTTAACGTTCCTCAATTTCTGCGAGATATCGCAAGAGGCACCTATCTCGATCGCATTAATCGAGATATCGAAAGTGGAATACGCAGCGGAGTGACCGACGCTCCAGCCCTATTTATCAATAACATTCGGTATACCGGACACTGGACAATAACAGAGTTGACGGCAGCCATTGTCGCTGCAAGTCACTAAGCTCTATTCATATTTGACTTGTTTGTTAGTGCTAGTAAGCGATCGAATTTGATGGCTAGCTTTTGCCTGTTTTGTTGAACAACTTGCCAATTTTTGAACCATGCTAACAACTACAACGTCAACCACTGAATTCAAGCACAAAGGCTTAACACACACTCAGTTGCAACAAGTACTCGACTACATTCAGACTCACCTCGATTCGGCAGAGCCGACGCTACGCGAACGAGACTTGTCACTGGCTGAACTTGCAGAAACTCTGAATCTTAGCCCGACTTACTTTGCCACTGCATTCAAACAAGCGATCAATATTTCTCCACACCAGTACGTCATTCAACAGCGGGTGGAACGAGCAAAATTGATGCTGTCGAAAACAGATTTAGCAATCACAGACATTGCTTTACAAGTTGGTTTCTCCAGTCAAAGCCATTTAAACCAACAGTTTAAGCGCCTGACTGGAATGACCCCAAAACAGATTCGCTAACTTTATGACGCACGAGTCAAGGAGACAAAGATGAAGTTTCAAGCAATCACAGGAAAGCAGGGAATCGGAAGTGAAGTGCAAGATGCGACTTACGTGGAGGCTGCCCGGTGGGGTAAGTATCGGGGGTGGCGGTATGTTCTGGGGCTGGTGGTCATCCTCTTTGCGTGGCTGGTGGTCGGGACTGGCGCCGGCGTCCTCGTCGCATTCGCGCTCAGCGGCCAGCCGGATTACTCCGTGCTTGGTCCTTTCGGGAAGTTCTTGTTTATTATGGCGGGTTTCGCGTTTTTCCTCGTGGGGGTTCTCATCGCCGTTACCCTTATCCACCGCCGCCACCCCCGGACGCTCGTCACGGCGCGGGAGCGGATCGACTGGCGTCGCGTCGGTCAGGGGTTTGTGGCGTGGTTCGTTCCAGTGTGTCTGATAGGCGGGCTGGGACAATACCTTCTTTACCCCGACACCTTTTCCTTCAACTCCGACCTCGCGTCGTTCGCGCTCTTCGTGCCGCTGGCACTGGTCCTCATCGCGATCCAGACCACCACCGAGGAGCTGTTCTTTCGCGGCTACATCGTGCAGGGAGTGAGCATGATCTGGAGCAACCGCATCTTTCTGGCGATCGCGTCAGCCGTGATATTCACCCTGCCGCACCTCGCCAACCCGGAGGCGATCTCAGGCGGCTGGCTCACGGTCTTTTTCAACTACTTCCTCGTTCCGGGTCTGTTGTGGACCGTGGTCTCGTTGATTGACGGAACCACCGAACTCGCCATCGGCGTACACTTCGCGAACAACATTGGCGGCATACTCCTGATCAACGCACCTGGAACCGCCGTGACCACACCGGCCCTGTTCACAGTCAGCGAGTTCCGCGCGACCTACGCGGCGCTATCGGTGCTGGTGATAGTCCCCATATTCCTGGCGATCGCCTACAAGGTGTTCAAACGCGACAAGGCATCTGAACCCGTTTCCCAGAGAGATCGGAAGGGTTGTCGGTGATCTCGTTAGTCAACAAAGTTTCCTGGTTGCCAAAGGCAGCATAAAGGCTCAGACGAGTAATACCTCTAAACAATGAAGATAACAACATGAACACAAAGACTACTCCTATTCAAAACACTTCCTCAGTTCTGCTCAAGATGGAAGCGGCAATCAATGCTCATAACATTGATACGTTCGTGAACTGCTTTGCTCCTGACTTCGTAGGTGAACAACCCGTCCATCCGGAGCGAAACTTCACTGGTGCAGAACAAGTGCGGAAGAACTGGACTGCTCTCTTCGCTCAAGTTCCTGATCTTCAGGCGAAATTAATCACCCATACGATCGCGAGTGAGTTGGGTTGGTCGGAGTGGCACTGGCAAGGCAACCATACCAACGGCACAAAACTCGATATGCGAGGCGTTGTGGTGGTGGGACTGAGAGAAAACGCGATCGCATGGGCGCGGTTGTATATGGAGCAGCTTGCCCAAGTCGTACAGGCAGACATCCTAAGAGCAGTCTAACTGCTAATCAGCTTTAATCACCTACAAGGAACAATCACCATGTCAACTGTTGAGAATAAAGTTATTGCAATTACTGGAGCTAGTAGCGGTATTGGTGAAGCAACTGCTAGATTGCTGGCTCGTCAGGGTTTACGGGTTGTGTTAGGGGCGCGGCGCACCGATCGACTGGAAGCAATTGCTGCCGAAATTCGCTCTAAAGGTGGCGAAGCAGAATACCGTACCCTTGATGTCACCAACCTCGAAGACATGCAAGCCTTTGTCGAGTTTGCCCAAGCTAAATTTGGTCGCCTTGATGTTGTGGTGAACAACGCAGGCTTGATGCCACTCTCCAGGCTAGAGGTGCTGAAGATCGATGAATGGAACCGCATGATTGATGTGAACATTCGCGGTGTGCTTCACGGGATTGCTGCTGCGCTACCTCTCTTTAAGCAGCAACGATCAGGGCAGTTTGTCAATCTATCCTCGATCGGCGGGCACAACGTTTATCCAACCGCAGCCGTATACTGCGCCACTAAGTTTGCAGTTTGGGCGATTTCCGAGGGACTGCGGCAGGAATCGACAGACATCCGGGCTACGGTGATTTCGCCTGGAGTGACGGAAACTGAACTTGCCAGCACGATCACGGATGCTGAAGCAGCGGAATGGGTGGAGGGATTTCGTGAGGCAGTGATTCCAGCAGATGCGATCGCGCGGGCGATTGCCTTTGCGATCGAGCAACCCGCAGAGGTGGATGTGAATGAAATCATTGTTCGACCGATTGGACAAATGAGCTAAATCTCGGAAAGTCAATCTTGATTGAAACAGGAGAAACAAAATGATACTGCAAGATAAAGTGGCGTTAGTGACTGGTGGCACATCGGGAATTGGTCGTGCAACGGTGACCCTTGCGGTATCTGCGAAGCAGCGCGCATTCGGTGCTGCTGGAGCAAAAGTCGTGTTCTCCCGTAGACGCAACGTAGAAGGTGAAAAAACCGCCCAACTGATTCGCGAAACAGGTGCTGAATGCTTATACGTCCATTGAAACAAGTTCACTAACATCACAAGAATCTGAAAGCAGTCAAGCATTGGAACTCAAGACACTTTAGATAGATAGCACCAGGAGTATTTCATCATGGTCAAAGAGCAAACTGTAGACGGACAAGCAAATTTACAAGCAACTACCAACTTGACACCAGCTCAGGAGTCTTTGCAAGCACTTTGGGAAGAGCATTTACAGTACGAGTTTGGCACTCACAGTACTGAAGATGCCCTCGCTACGATGGTTGAAGATGCTTACGTTAACCACATCCCGGTCATGACTGGGGGAGTCGGGAAACCAGCACTGCGCGAGTTCTATTCCAAATACTTCATTCCACAGATGCCGCCGGACATGGAGTTGACCCCAATCTCGCGCACGATCGGAACGGATCAACTCGTGGATGAAATGGTGGGTAAGTTCACTCATACCGTTCGGATGGAATGGATATTACCCGGCGTTGCTCCAACTGGAAAACGGGTTGAAGTGCCAGTAGTTGCGATTATTCGGTTTCGTGACGGCAAGATAGCCCATGAACACCTCTACTGGGATCAGGCGAGTGTTTTGGTTCAAATTGGCTTGCTCGATCCGGGTACACTTCCCGTCGTGGGCGTTGACAGTGCGCGTAAGGCGATCGATCCCAACTTACCTTCAAACACACTAATCGAGCGCGACTAAGTGTAAAAGCCAGCAAATATCAATGCCCAAACCCACCATTTTGCAACCAGGATCGTACTCATCCTGGTTGTAGGAGGCGCTTCTTATTGCTGGCTCCTACACGTATTGCTCATTGAGTTTTTGACAAAGTGACACAGCCATTCACAACAAGAGGTAACTATCATGATGCTGAAAGACAAGGTTGCTTTGGTGACTGGCGGAACATCGGGCATCGGTCGAGCAACCGCGATCGCCTATGCCCAACACCAAGCAAAGGTGGTGGTAGTGGGTCGTCGCATGGATGAAGGTGAAGAAACGGTTCGATTGATTCAGGAAGCTGGCGGAGAGGCGATTTTTGTGCAAGCAGATGTCACAAAAGAAGCCGATGTGAAAGCAATGGTTGATCAAGCGGTTGGCGTTTTTGGTCGGTTAGATATTGCCTTTAATAATGCCGGCACTGTCGGCGAAAACCCCTCATTGATTGAACAAACAGAAGCGGAATACGAGCGCATGATGAACGTCAATGTCAAAGGCGTTTGGTTGTCGATGAAATATGAAAGCGCTCAGATGTTGAAACAGGGAAGTGGTTCAATCGTCAATATAGCATCTGCGGCTGGAGTCGTTGCAGTTCCTAGCCTACTCCTCTACACCGCGAGTAAACATGCGGTCGTAGGTTTAACCAAAGCTGTTGCGCTCCAATATGCCAAAGCGGGGATTCGCATCAATGGCGTTGCACCAGGATCAATCCAAACAGATATGTCTGAAGCAGCTACAGATGAAGTCAAAGCTTACTTGACAGGACTTCACCCGATCGGACGAATTGGAACACCGCTTGAAGTTGCCAATGCAGTCCTGTTTTTATCCTCTGACCTGGCATCGTTCGTAACAGGTGAAACGTTGATGGTCGATGGTGGGTTTGTAGCGCAGTAGTCGATCGGCAGTGCGAAATGTTTGATACAGCACTGCAAGCGACTTACTAAAGTAACACTGAAATCGGTTCGCTAATTCCATAAGAAACTCCATAGGAATCTGCAAGAAGTTGAGTGTTGGCACTGACTACACTCACATGAACTAAGACAAAGAGAACTTGAGAGGTGATGATAATGTCCAAAGTGCCTTCTAACTCCCCACAGGGACAGGGAAAGACCTTCGCCGCTGTTTCAGAGCAGTCCTCACCCAACAAGCCGTCCCGTCCGGGCTGGCTCGAAATCATTGTGGGTCTTGTCGTCTTGGGTGCCATCGGAATCGGGGGCGCGTTGCTGGCCGGGCAGTTCGGTCTCGATCCTGTCGTCTACGGTCTGGTCCTCGCCGCGCTGTCTGTTATCGCCCCCTTTGCCGGGTTTGCGGCAGCGGCGTTGCTGCGCCTCCGCTCGTGGAGCACCTTCGGTGTACGCTGCACCACGGCGCGCTGGCTCCTGATCGGGGCTGGAGCAGGGGTGGTCGCCTTCGTGGTCAGAGGTTTTGCGGCCATGGCCTACACCGCCCTCACCGGAGATAGCTCCACCCCCCAGGAGGTGTACGGTGACGCTGGCAGCGGCGGGGCGCTGTCCTTGGTGCTGGCTACGCTGTTTATCGGTCTGCTCGTGCCCCTCGTCGAGGAACTGCTCTTCCGGGGTGTTGTCACCAACGCGCTGCTGCGCTACGGCCCGTTCATTGGTGTTGTGGGCAGCACCCTGATCTTCGCCCTCGCTCACGGCGTCAACATCGTCTTCGCAATAGCTTTGGTATTTGGTCTGGTCAGCGCTGAATTGTTCCGCCGCAGCGGCTCGATCTGGCCTGGCGTCATCGCCCACGTTATCAACAACCTGCCCACGGTCTTCGTGTTGATGCTCATCCGAGCGGCATGAATACTCACCATCACGCGAAAGGGGTGTCTTCCCAATGGCTTACTGTAGAGCCACCAACTCATGCTGGGAGGAGAACCCTGATTGCTACGACTCGTATCCGAATCTCGCTACTAACTGGAGCCATGCTGCTGGTCATTAGTGCTAAACGCACAATTAAAGGAAGAAGAAATGACTGAAACATTTGGTGCAAAATCGACCGCCGACGAGGTGCTTTCCGGCATTAATCTTAAGGGAAAGGGATTTTTCATTACGGGTGTATCGTCGGGCATTGGGCTCGAAACCGCGCGCTCACTGGTCGCTCACGGCGCTAGCGTTGTCGGCGCAGTCAGAAACCTTGCTAAAGCTGAGCCAGCCACTGCATCGGTTCGTGATGCTGCGTCCCAAGGAGGTGGTAGCCTGGAGTTGATCAATCTCGATCTGGCATCCTTGCAAAGCGTTCGTGACTGTGCGGATAAACTGTTGGCTGGCGGTCAACCGTTCGATGCCATCATCGCTAACGCTGGCGTTATGGCAACTCCGTTCGGTCGAACGATCGACGGCTTTGAAGTTCAATTCGGAACCAACCATCTTGGTCATTTCGCCCTGATCAATCAGATCGAGTCGCTGCTCGCCGATCATGGACGGCTGGTGGTCCTGTCGTCGCTCTCGCATCGCGGTGCCGACATCGACTTGGACGATCCGAATTTCGAGCAGCAGGCATACGATCCATGGGTCGCCTATAGCCGATCGAAAACCGCCAATTCCCTGTTCGCTGTGGAGTTTGACAGGCGGCATCGCGATCGCGGCATTCGGGCGGCTTCGGTGATGCCCGGAAACAGTCTGACGGATCTACCCCGCCATTTCTCGCCGGAGGACTTGCAGGAACTTTTGCAGACCGTTGACGCAGCGCGCACCGAAGCGGGTCTGCCGCCGAAAGAGTTGAAAGAAATCCCGCAGGCAGCCGCGACATCGGTCTGGGCAGCAGTCGTAGCTGACAAAGACGAGATCGGCGGACACTATCTTGAAGATTGTGCAGTTGCGCCGATCAATGACACGCCCAACCCGTTTGCCGACGGTGTCAGGTCGTATGCGCTCGACGCGAACAAAGCCAAGCAGCTTTGGGCGAAAAGCGAGGAATTGATCAGCGCTGCGTCTTAAAGGTTATCGCACACATCTAAACGCAATAATCCATTCCACTTTCGTACTTGGATGAACACTCACAAGAATGCTCGATTGACGTATAAGCGTTAATCACCATACTTTACGTTTCCCGTAAACTCGACCAGGAAAACACCATGTCACAAAAACTCTCAGATTTCCAGCGACCCACAACAGGAGCATTCCATATGGCCCAGCGTGACGCCGTTTTCCCCGCCGGTCGGCATGACCTGTACATGTCGCAGACCTATTCCGCAGCGATCAGATCAGGTGACCTCTTGTTCGTGTCCGGTCAGGTCGGCAGTCGCAACGATGGCTCGCCCGAGCCGGACTTTGAGGCTCAGGTCCGACTGGCATTCGCCAATCTCGAGGCGACCCTGCAAGCGGGTGGATGCGGGCTTGACGATATCGTCGACGTGACGACCTTTCATACCGATCCCGAGAATCAGTTCGGCACGGTCATGACCGTTAAAAGCGAAGTCTTCCCGGAAGCGCCTTATCCGAATTGGACGGCGATCGGCGTCAACTGGCTCGGGGGGTTCGACTTCGAGATCAAGGTCATCGCTCGTATTCCAGGCTGAATTCATCAGGCGGAGCGGGCGACGAGATAATCCGACACTGCACTCGACCAGCCCGGCGCGAACCGTCCTCGCGAATCGTGAGCTGGTCGGTGCCGAGCCAGCCAATGAATGTCTGTCCGTTCGGCATTTGCCATTAGGGGGAAACGATTCGCGGGCTGATTGGTAAGTAAATTGCCGATTTAGAGATCGCATCAGTAATAATCACATACCCAGGAAAGCACTATGTCACAAAAACTCTCAGGCAAAGTTGCCCTCGTCACTGGCGGCTCTAGCGGTATCGGACTCGCCACTGCTAAGCGATTTGTCGCTGAAGGTGCCTATGTCTTTAGAGAGTGGCTACACCTCGGAAATAAGGTGTTTGAGGAGTTGCCTCGGAAAGAAGCGAAAACTAAAGCTCGTCTATGGGATAGTTGGCTTAAGCAGCAGTGGCAAACTTACTGGACAGCTTTACCATTAGGCGCTTCTGATAGCGGCACTATTGCTGAAGTGCGGGATGGATCGATCCCTTTATCACGTCTCTTCATGCACTTTACCAATGGCATAACGGTACAGAAGAAAGTCCTAACCATAGGGATGCTTTTGTTGTATTCCATTTCTCACCGTTAGAGCAAATGGCTGAGGTCTATGAGGATCTATATTCTGCGGATCTGGGTGAATGTTTAACTTTGAAAGATGGAAGACGTATGTTTCCATTTTCTCAATACAATGATGGATTTCTAGCAATTTTGATTGAAGACAGTGTAACTCCAAAAGCAGGACAAGTTG
>NZ_JACJOZ010000059.1:0-7792 GCF_014695795.1 Phormidium sp. FACHB-592 | reverse complement strand
AAGCACAGACCAACGCCTACGAACGTGCACTCTCCGAGGTCAGGCAGGGACAGAAACGCTCTCACTGGATGTGGTACATCTTTCCGCAGTGCGATGGTCTCGGGTCCAGTCAGGCCGCCAAACGCTATGCGATCAAGAGCGCCGCGGAAGCGAAGGCCTACCTGAGCCACCCTCTGCTTGGTCCACGGTTGATCGAGTGCTGTGAGGCGGTTCTTCGTGTCGAGGGACGCTCCGCTGACGCGATTTTTGGTGCCCTTGACGCGATGAAGTTAAAGTCTTGCGCGACCCTGTTTGCTTCCGTTTCTCCTGTAGGATCGGTCTTTGATCAGCTACTCGACCAATTCTTTCAGGGCGAGCGTGACAAGCAGACGCTCCATTTCCTCAAGGCTGGAGGCAAAGACACGTAAGACTCTAAGGTGAGGCTCTGAAGTGAACTCTCGGGGACAACTAGGCACAAGACTTATACGGCAGCTGTAGCGATCAGGCTAGCGTTACTGTTGGCAGCGCATGAGGTGTGCCAGTTGAGAGTGTCAAACAAACGGTGGAAATTGAGGCAGGGCAGCGTGAAAGCCTTGTAGGATAGGGCTTTCGCTAAAGCTGATTGTAAGGCTGTCTCAACAGTGATTACCGATTCGCTCGCAAAACCGCTCAGTGAAGGATCTTGCCGTTTTGTCTCAAAACTCATTGCTGCCGCTTGCTTTTGAGACTTTGATTGGGAGACGAGTTTTGAGACGCATAGTCGCCGATGCAACGGTAGTATCGGTTAACCTGTAGCGAAGCGCTCGCAAACGACTGAGGTTTCAGCGCTCTTCAGCACATTGACTTGTTTGCGTGCGCGCTCTAGCCCTACTGCACGAGCTCCCAGAGTAATCATGACATGCTTGCCATCACGTGAGTCAGCCCTGATGCTAGGCTGTTTCAAGTCAGGAGGCGGAGCAGTGCATCGAAATTGTGTGCGGCATAACCGACTGCAAAAGGAGACTGTGATTGCAAAAGGGGCAGCAGACGACTCAGCGATCGCAGCAGCTGACTACCAGCCAACGGCCCTAATTGGTCGCGGAGTTGGGTCAAGAGGCGATTGCCCGCAAGATTGTCTGTTCCCGGTCTCAGGAGGCAGTGGGTGCGGATGACTTGAAAATGGGTGATCTGATTGGTTTGGATTGCTTGACAAAGCTCTTCGGCAGCTTGCTTGACCAAGGACTCGCTGACCGCTTTCATCACAAAGGGTTGGAGCGTGAGCAATGGCTCAGCCTGAAGGAACAGCTTCTCCACGAACGCTCGCTCTTCTAAACTCACAATGCTCTCTAACAGTACGGCGGCATCAGGCACATCGAGAAGATGGCTTTGCAGACGATAAAGAGAGATGGGTTCCTGCCAGATTGCCAGCCAGTAAACGATTGCCCACTCCAGAGCAGACAGCCGCCGTAGTTGTTGCTGAAGCATGGCACGGAGGCGGTTGCCCATCATTACCGTATGCTGATTTAAGTAGGCAAGCACATTGCCATCAAACAGATCCCGAATGAGCGGAGCCGTTAACTTGAGTGCCAGTGGATTGCCACCATAGAGCCTGGTCAGCGCCTGTAACCCCTGTTCCTTGCCTGTGAAAGATCGGCTTTGCAGTAAGTCTAGAGCGGCAGCTGTGGATAGCCCCCGCAAAGTCAAGCAGCGGACCTTCTCGCCCTCACCGTCAAAGCCTGGTGGTCGCTCCCGGCTCGTCACCAGAAGACAGCTCTGGTGACGATCGCGGCTCAACCGCAGGAAGAGTTCGCCATACTCCTCGTAGCCTGAGCGATAGGCATTGTTGCTATCCAAAATTGCTTCCAACCCATCCAGTACCAGCAGGCAGCGCCGTGTCTGCAAATAACGTAATAGCTGGAGACGACCTATTTGTACATCATGGGCAGTGTGCATGGGTTGCCCCATGGAAAATGTATACAAGAGACTATCGAGTAGCTGGTGCAAGGTCGGTGCCGCCTGAAGCGATCGCCAGAGGATGCATTCAAAAGGCAAGGCAGGAGCGAATTGTGTAGAGGACGTTTGCTCCTTGGTTCCTTGGTTTCCCAGCTGATCCACCAGTGCCAATGCCAGTGCCGTTTTGCCGACACCACCCATGCCCAAAATGGTCAACAGCTTGCAGCGATCGACAACCATCCATTCAGTCAAGAGATTGAGCTCCTGATAGCGCCCATAAAAGCTCTCTACATCAGGCGCTTCGTCCAGGTCATACACGATGTTTTGGGAAAGCGCTGTCTCTTTTGGGAGAGCTTCTTCAAGGGGCGGCGCTGTCGAGTCGGCAATCTGTTCCCACTGGCTCAGTCCTACTGCCTGACAGAGGGCAATGAAAATATCGTGCTGAATACGGTCACCCTGCCAAAATCGCCGCAAGGTAGCTCTGGAAGTGTGAGCGTCTTGCCACCAGCGGGCGGTACTGGTTTTCGTCCAGCCACGTTGCCGTCGTGCCTGGTCAACCATTGCCAAACCGACTACCGATGCTTTCAGCGAGCTTGTGCTACCCATACGCGTTTAGCTTTTGGTTGATCAAGAAAGAGGTGATGACGGTCTAACGGCTAATCAGACCGCGCTTCAGCCAGGGTGGCACCGCCATCAGAGTGCTTTGATTTTGGCTTATTTTTGAGCGAACGGAGATAAACTGAGCACGACTGAGCACAGAGGTGAGCACTAAAGTGAGCCTTTCTTGCAGTGATCCGCTCTTACGCTGGAAACAAGCAAACCTAATGTGGAAGGAACGCCAGCGATGACCCTAGTGCAAAGTCTTAAACGCCAAGTCGGTGGCTTATCTGTCGAGGTACCCAATCGACCACCGCTTGTTTTTCCCCTCCAGCATACGGCGGTCAACGCCCACATTGCGGGGAACGTGTCACGGGTAGAAATCACCCAATCCTTTGCCAATCCCTTCACCACCACGTTAGAAGCCACATACGTCTTCCCCTTACCGGATCAAGCAGCCGTAGATGAGATGGAACTGCGGCTGGGCGAGCGCATTATCAAAGGCAGCATCAAAAAACGTCAAGAAGCACAACAACTGTACGAGCAGGCAAAGCAACAGGGATATACGGCGGGACTGCTGGAGCAAGAGCGGGACAATATCTTTACTCAGTCCCTTGCCAACATCCAACCCGGCGAGTCGATCGAGGTCATGCTTCGCTACACTGCCAGTCTGACGTTTGAAGGGGGTGACTACGAATTTGTCTTCCCGATGGTTGTGGGTCCTCGCTATATTCCGGGTATCACTATTGAAGACGAGCGGATGGGGGGCGGTACAGCGATCGCTCCCCTGACCCGTAACCAGGATACCGATTTGGTGCCTGATGCTTCTCGCTTAAATGCACCCATCCTGCCGGAAGGAAGTCGCTCCAGTCATGACATCCGTGTGACGGTGACGATCGATGCTGGGATGCCTGTGCAGCGAGTTGTTTCGCCCTCCCATCAAATCCAGGTGGAACAAGAAGGGCAAACCCTGCGGGTGCAACTCGCGGGTGCAGACACGCTTCCCAACAAAGATCTGATTCTGCGGTACCAAGTGGCTGGCAGCAACACCCAGGCGACGATCCTGACGCAAGCAGACGAGCGGGGCGGACATTTCGCCCTCTACCTCATTCCGGCACTCCAGTATTGTCCAGACAACCTGGTGCCCAAGGATGTCGTGTTTCTGATTGATACCTCTGGTTCTCAGCAGGGCGATCCACTATGGAAGTGCCAGGAGTTGATGCGCCGCTTCATTCAGGGGTTAAATCCCGATGACACTTTTAGCATCATTGATTTTTCCGACACGACACGCCAACTGTCGCCGTTGCCACTGCCGAATACGCCCCAAAATCAGGCACGCGCCCTGCATTACATTGACCAGTTGCAGGCTGGAGGTGGCACAGAACTGCTGCGGGGTCTCCGAGCCGTGCTTAATTTTCCCCTTGTGCAGCCAGGACGGTTACGGAGCATCGTCCTACTGACGGATGGCTATATTGGCAATGAAAATCAGATTCTGGCCGAGGTACAGCAGCAGCTACAGCCAGGGAATCGGCTCTATAGCTTCGGTGCCGGTAGTTCAGTGAACCGTTTTCTGCTCAACCGGATCGCTGAGTGCGGTCGGGGCATTTCCCGCATCGTGCGGCACGATGAGCCCACAGCAGACGTTGCTGAGCAGTTCTTCCGGCAGATCAACAACCCCGTGCTGACGAATCTGCATCTCCGTTGGGAAGGGGCTGGCGAACCACCGATCATGCATCCGCCCACTCCACCCGATTTATTTGCCGAACAGCCCCTGGTCATCTTTGGTCGCAAAGCGGATCGGGTGTCCGGGAAGCTGCACGTTTCAGGCATTGCAGCAGGGGGCAAGCGCTATCAGCAAACGTTCCACCTTCAGTTTGAAGCCACAGGTCAGCCTGCGATCGCGCAACTTTGGGGACGTGCGCGCATCAAAGACCTGATGAATCACATGATGAGTGGCGAGACTAAAGCCTGCGTAGCCGCCGTCACCCATACGGCGCTGGACTATCAACTCCTGTCGCCCTATACAGCGTTCGTTGCCACCAGCGAGGAAGCGCGAGTCAATCCTCAGGAGCAGGCCATCTCAGTGCAGGTACCCGTGGAAATGCCCGAAGGTGTCAGCCATGTCAGTGTTTTTGGTGGCGCGGCGGCGGGTGCGTTGCCAGCCATGACGGCGACTGTCACGCCTGCACCTGAAAGCCTTAGAAGTTTCTCTGCCCAGTCTATTGTCCAAGCTGTTGTTCAGTCTGTTGATCGGCTAGTTGGCTCGAACAGTCTTCCTCAACGAACCCAACCCCGAACAGTGCGGTTATACGCTGTTTCTAGCCCCGGAGGACAAGACGCTGAGTCCAGCTTCGTGTCTGAAACGGTGGGTGAGCGCTTACAGATTGTCAGTGCAGCAGGATTCGCACAAAGGGAAATTGCTCAACTCACCCAACGGTTGCAGTCGCTGCCAGTACCAATTGGCTTTCACGGGAAGCTTGTCTTTGAATTTCAAGTGGCCAACGGTCGCGTTAGCCAAGTTGTCCTGGATGAACTTGGCTTGAATGAGCAAACCTCTACGGTAAAAAAAGGAAAAGGAATAGTAATTAGGGAAATTCGCCGATCGCTTCTCACCTGGCAACCCGATCCATCCATCAACACCACGGTTCGTCTGACCCTGCGCCTTCAGTGAGCCTAAAGCACCCAATGAGTAGACCTTAAGGCATCGATGACCATCTTTTTTTGAGTTACAGTCTTGCTAGCCAGTAGAAACAGTCAAGTTTTACGGGAACCATCACGACAGCGCGAGCAAGCAACCGGGGCATCTACGGCGATGGCTTATTTTGAAACCGAAAACCGTTTGACGAAACCACCAGGAGCAGTATGGCACCTTCTCATCCGCCTGCTGATGATCAATTCGCAGAGCCGCAGACCGCTGCGAAGCCAACCCCTTTACCGTTGAGCGCCGATGGCTTAAGTGTAAAGGTGCAAGCCGCCTTTCGTGCTGCCTTGCAACAGGTTGGACAACTCTCTCCGCAAGCCTTTGCTCAACGCTACTCCAGCCACGCGCACTACTTACCGCAGCTAAGCTGGGACCCCACGACGGCTCAGTTTTGGCAGGACTTCAACTGTGACCCCTCAGAACGGCAACAGCAACCCAGCAGCCAACAGCAACGTCCGTTTGATTTTCGGCTGACGGAGCGAGAATTGGCGGCGTTCAAGCAGCAGGGCTTTGTCGTTAGTGAACGGTTGGGTGGCCAAAGCTTTAGTGAACTTTTCTACCGCCTCTATAGCAATGATTTACCCGTCTTTGTGTCGGCAGATGCCATCTTGCACGCCTGGCACCGTTCTTATGATGCCGTTTTGGAAGAGCTGGAAGCGAACTATCTCTTTCACTCCCTGACAGAACTACTGCAAGGCATAGCAGAGCAGCTGCCTGCCGTCTGGCAGCAATACGGCAACGGTCCACTGCAGGAAAGCTTGCAAGATGTGGACTACTTTCTCGCTGTGGCGCGATCGCTCCTGCTGCAGGATGAACTGAAACCGCAGCCTAACCCAGCGCTCATCCAAACGGTTCTAGGGCAAGCGCTACGAGTCACCGAGACGTTGACGGCGATTGGAGGGGAACAGTTACAGGAGGTGGAGCTGTTTGGACAGAAGCGACTGGTTGACTACTCCCAGTTCAAGCCTCGGGGGCATTACGAAAATTCTGACCAGTTGAAGCGCTACTTCCGGGGCATGATGTGGTGTGGCACGATCGACTTCCGCCTTGTTGGCACCGCTACAACAGCCTTTCCACGTGAACTAGGTGCGGCTGTTGTGCTCTATCACCTACTACAGCAGTCCGGCAGGTTTGAGCAGTGGCAGCACTTTGATGAACTGCTCCAAACGTTTGTGGGTCAGAGTGATTCCCTCACTTTTGCTCATTTGGGGCAGATGCTCAAAGACGCTAACATGCATACCCTCGATGCGATTGAGCACCAAGAGGCGTTAGTGCAACTGCAAGCACGGCTGACTCATGCGTCGCCTGGAGGACAAGCGATCGCGGGGCATCCCTATGATGTTGCTCCTACGGGACAACCCAGCCAACTGCCCACCGCTTTCACGCTGATGGGGCAAAAGTTTGTCTTAGATAGCTGGGTACTTGCTCAAGTCGTGTTTGATCGCATTCAGTGGGATGGTGAGAAGGTTCAACGGCGTATTCCTACGTGTCTGGATGTGGCGTTTGCAGCCTTAGCGAATGATCAGGTGATGCCGAACTTAGTGGCGGCAATGACCAACTCACAGGACGAATAGAGGCTGATTTTATGGTCTTCTGCCAAGGCAAATGTTTGATTTTGGAAGTAGACGGGCAGCACCATGCTGAGGCAGGACAGGCGATCAGAGACTATGCCAGCGATCGAGTGTTGCTTCGTTCTGGTGTGCCCACAGTCTGCTTTACGGCGCAAGATTACTTCAAGCGTCCGCAGACGGTCGTGTCGGAGCTTTTGTCGATTCTCATGCCGAATGTGTTAGTCACAGCCTGATTGGAGTGGTTGAGGGCGTAACAAACCTCGTAAAGGCGGCTTACTTCGTCGATGTCTAAGAGTGTCAAGTTGGGAGTAACAGACGGCAGCCGAGCTTTAGGGTGCTACCGTTGGTAGCGCAAAAAGGTGGACAGCACCCGTGCGTTCCCCCTGAGCATTCAGTGCGCTTGGGTCACCAACGACAACGTAACGATCAGAGAGGCTGACCGTGGGTAGGAATTCTTTTCTGTCCGCTCGTGGTACTAGCTTGGCGAGTTGCGACCAGTACTCGGAGTGTGGTTGACGATGAAACAGAAACACTTCCCCTTCGCTATTCCGGGCAAAGAAATTAGCTTGTTGACCAACAGCAGCAACGACCGCGTAATCGCCTTTGATGGCGGCCCGACGACCAAACCCATAATCCAGCATCAAGCCGAGCAGTCCGCCCGGACGCTGCACATAGCGGGGTGCTAGTTTAGCCGTTTGTTGCCAATCACTGCTGGCAGCCGGGCGTTTGGCAATGTAAGCAGAGCCGATAAAACCCGGCGCACTGAGCACCACACCCAAGAGCAGGGTGTTCCCATCCAGCGCAACCGATCCGGTGCCACCAGAGATGCTGCGACCAAGGAGCTTCTGCGGCATGGGAAACACGAACTCTCCCTTGTAAGCCCAAGTGCCCGCTTGGGACTGACGCTCAAAAAAGACGGCAACAGCGCCCGCTGGCTCGTTTTTGGTGCCGCCCACTAAAATAGTGTTACCACTGACTGCCACAGACCCGTTCAAATAAGGGGCTGGCTCAG
>NZ_JACJOZ010000058.1:0-175896 GCF_014695795.1 Phormidium sp. FACHB-592 | reverse complement strand
CCTGAAAATCATGAAGGCATGGTTTATGTGGTCATGATTCGGTTGATGCTGAGGCGGTTAACAAACAACCGACGAACGAGGAACTTGAAACCTGCTTAACCAGCATTTACAAACACTTTCTTAGCAACAGAAAGTAACGAACCAAATGAGATGCAAACGGAGGTTAATTCGGCGGCAGCCGTTGATGCAAAGAGCTCACAAACTGCCCCCTTGCCACAGCGAGGACAGTTTATCTCACCCAAAAATCATCAGCCAACTTTATTAGGGCACATTGTCATTTCAACTAGCTTAGTTTTAGGCATTTGTTTAAGCTACGCACTGATGTTTTGGTTTGCAGGCACAAAACAAAATGAGTGGTTAAGCGTAACATCTTCACTAGAAGAAAAAGCAGTCAATACCGCGATCGCTAATCTACCCACTAAACCGGCTGAAAAAGCACGACTCATTGATCAGTTTGACCAGATTCAAGACCGGATTCAGAAGCATGGTAGTGTTATGGGCTTCTTTTACAAGCAATATTATATTTCGCTCTCAATGATTTGTGGCGGTAGCGTAATTGCTTCGATCTGCTTATTTTTTATTAGTAAAAGCGGCTGGGAGCGAGTCAATAACGCTTTGATTAATATCTTTATTGTTTCATCCAGCACTGTAATCTTGTATGGGAATATTTCTTTAGTGTTTAAACAGGAAGAAAACATCAAGGATAATCAAGCGCTTTATCTTAGCTACTTTGCCTTAAGAAATGAGATGTTGAGCTATTGGGCAACGCAACAAGTTAGTACAGGCGACACAATAGTGCCAGCAGCAAAATTTATTCACTATATGGATGGGCGATTGCAAGAGCTTAGTCAAATCCGGCTTGGCTTTGATGCCACAGGCATCACGGATTTGGGCGATCAGATGAAACAACTCGATGGCTCCAGTCAAAAGCAAGCTCAACCTAACGTAAAAAAATAACCTTATCTATAAGTAGGCGTTAAGCCAGTGCTGTAGCTGAATTGAGTATGCTTTTGATTAAGAATAAGAAGTAAATTTCAGAAAACAGCAGTTCACGTATGGCGCTTGGTATCATAGGACCCACAAAGCGAAGTGCGATTGCGGATGAGGATCTGGATCTCTTTACAATGATCCAAGCTTTTGATATCAAAGCATCACAGTTTAAGATCATTCGGAAGAGATTTTATCAAAATCCATACGTTGATGTTCTAACCTGGCTTAACGAAATCTATCAACTTCGAGAGGCTTATTTTGAACAGCTAATCAAGGAAAAGAATGTTCGCGCTAAAGATTCCCTAGTAAGAGAACAGGTTTTGGCACGCTTGAAACAAAATGATCGATGGATGCTTAAATTTGATGAGCTAATCGCGGTATGCGAGGACGCAATCGCTGCTGATCAAGGCTTGCGATTCCTCAGTGATTGACCAAGCGTTTAGCGCAGTCATTGGTGAGCAACTGACTCAATGCCTAAAGCGTGTTCACACAATCAGGGCTGTCATTCGTAGCACGATTAACCAGAGTGCTAACACGATCGCCTCGCATCAAAGCAGCATCGTAGGGGCACAGTAAAGTGTGATGATCAGATGTTGCTGTTGGATCTAGCCAGCGATCGTACTCTTCTGGGGCAAGAATTACAGGCATACGATCGTGGATGGGCTGCAACAGCTCATTCGCCTGCGTAGTAAGAATGGTGCAGGTTTCAACGACAGTATCATCACCCTGCCAGCGTTCCCATAATCCTGCAAAAGCAAAGGGTTGTCGATCAGTTAACTGAAAGTAGTAGGGCTGTTTCGTCTTGCGATCGATCCGATGCCATTCATAAAAGCCGTCTGCCAGAATCAAACAACGCCGCTGCTTGAACGCGGCACGAAACGACGGTTTTTCGGCAACGGTTTCAGCGCGAGCGTTAATTAGCTTTGCCCCGATCGTCAAATCCTTTGCCCAACTAGGTACCAAGCCCCATCGAAACAAGCGCACCTGTCGAGAATGTGTAGGCGCAGCAGCGATCGCCATAACCGCTTGCGTGGGCGCAACGTTGTAGCGCGGTGTCCACTCTGGAAGCGTTTCGAGTTGAAAGGTCTCAGCAAGCGCATTCGCTGATTGAGTAAGGCTAAACCGTCCGCACATGGGTACACGCTGGCATAATCAGCTTTAAGGTTTGAACGCTAAGTTATACCTTCAAAACTTACACGTTTGCACTGAGAGCGTTCCCCCTCTCAGGCTAGATTCAAGCGGCTGTAAGGACAGTTTCGATCGGAAACCCAACGGCTTTCCACGCTGACACGCCTCCCCGGATTTCAGACACATGGCGATAGCCCACTGTCCGAAGTTGACTAGCAATTAGCGCAGTGTCCTCATCGGTTTCACCATAAACATAAAGGTCACGGTTCAATGGCAGGCTGGCTAAAGCACGATCAATCAACTCATCCGCAGGCATCGAAATAGCCCCAACAATATGGCTAGCATTAAACAGCACGCGATCGCGCACATCCAAAATCGTTAGCGCTGGCTTGCCCCAATCAAGGCGTGCCTTGAGGTCATAAACGAGCGATCGTGACTGTAGCGGTTGAGGAATAGGAATGATACCGAAGAGATGGTGCATGAGGATCTTCTGCCAGCGATACCTGCAATGTAACAAGTTAATTTACAATTTGCAAAAATTTGTGCTGAAACGTTTACAAATTTCCCTGCTTATGCAGCTTTACTTAGAGCTAACGCATATTTGAGTGCGATCAGTCTTCTAGACACAATTCAATATGTCTTTGCTTAAGGGATAAAAGGCAAGGTCAACAGCTTAATTTCCAGCCCTTCTGCCTTCTGCCTTCTGCCTTTTGCCTTCTGTCTTCCTGCATAGTGTTAACTGGAAGAAGCGTCTAGAGGAATTGAACTAGTGTTGAACTATGACCTCATTGTTTGCGGTGCGGGTCCAGCAGGGGCAATTGCAGCAACGAGCGCAGCCCAGGCAGGACTAAAAGTTGCCTTGCTAGAAAAGCACATTCTGCCGCGACACAAGACTTGCGGTGGCGGAACACCAATGGTGATGCAGGCGTTTCTACGTGACCTTGTACCAGCAGCGTTTGTAGAAGCGACAGTACTGTCAATGCGACATACGTGGAACTTTGGCGATCCCTATCTGGCGAACATTAATGCACCAGGAGCCGAGCACCCCCTTTCCCTTTGGATGGTGCAGCGTTCCCTTTTTGACAATGCCCTGGCACAACGAGCCGCCCAAGCAGGAGCCGACTTACGCGATGGTTTAGCCGTGCGTTCGATCGTGGTGGAGGGCGATCGGGTGCGGGTCTCTGCTCAGGCAGGCAAAGCGCATGGCACCTTAAGTAAAGGAGATGCCTTTATCGCAACCGCACGCACGGTCATTGGTGCGGATGGAGCCAACGGCATTACGGCAAATGCGGCTAACCTGCGCCAAAAGCGGTCGATCGCGCTGGGCATGGAGGTCGAATTTCCGCACGAGTGGGGTACCGGACACCCTGACCTGCGACCAGATGTTGCTCACCTGGAGTATGGTGCGGTGAAGCGTGGCTATGCCTGGGTCTTTCCTAAAGCCGAGCACTTAAATATTGGTGCGGGCTTGTTTCGTCCAACCCGTCAAGATGCTCGTGGTGACCGTCAGGCGGGGAACGAACTGCGGCAAGCCATTCTTCATTATCTAGAGGCGCTTCAAATACCGCATGATCCAACACAAATGAGATTTCATGCTCATCCTCTGCCCCTTTGGAGTGGTAAAGAACAACTGCATACCCGTGATGGGCGAATTTTGCTGATTGGCGATGCCGCAGGGCTGATCAACCCCTTCTTTGGTGATGGGCTTTTGCACGCCGTGAAGAGTGGCGCGATCGCTGCCGAATGCGTTGCAGAGAATGCAGTAGAAAGATACAGCGATCGCATTCACGCCGAGTTTGCTGCCAACTTCGATGCCGCTCTCAATCTGGCACGCTTTTTCTACCAATACCCCGGTGTTTGCTACAAGTACGGAGTCAAAAACCCCAAAGCCGCTCGTTTGGCAACCGAATTGCTCTGTGGCGAACTCTCCTTCAACAGCGTCTTTGGTCGAGCCGTGAACCGCATCCGGCGATCGATGACAGACGGCTTCTTAGGGCACAGTGCTAGCAGTGAAGTGTAACCTTGATCCTTAAGTCAGTGCGAACCCTGCTATGACACTCATAAATTGCCTAGACTGGAACTTATGAGAGCGGGAATTGCAGCCTTACCATCAGACGTTGTGCATCTCATTGCAGCAGGCGAAGTGATTGATTCGCTGGCAGCAGTGGTACGAGAACTAGCAGAAAATGCTCTGGATGCAGGTGCAACTCGCATTACCATTGCGCTTTCTCCGGAACACTGGCGCATTCGCGTGGCTGACAATGGCAGTGGCATGGCTTTGGCAGACCTGAAGCAAGCGGCTGCACCTCACAGTACCAGCAAAATTCGGTCTAGCCAGGATCTTTGGCAGCTTACCAGTTTAGGATTTCGGGGCGAAGCATTGCATAGCCTTGCTCAACTTGCAACGTTAGAAATTCTTAGCCGCTCAAATAATGCGGAGGCTGGCTGGCACGTCACCTACGACGCTCAAGGCATACCGTTGCAAGTAGACCCAGTGGCGATCGCACCAGGAACCGTCGTCATTGTTGATCAGCTCTTCAGCACCTGGACAGCCCGCCGTCAAGGTTTACCACCCCTTGCCCAACAGCTACGCGCTGTGCAGACCACTATTCATCAGCTAGCACTTTGTCATCCACACGTTACCTGGCAGGTACGGCAGAACGATCGGGATTGGTTTCAGCTCTGGTCTGGCAAAACAGCTCGACACATCCTGCCCCAAATACTGCGTGATGTGCAGACAGGAGACTTGCAGGAGTTGACGCTCACAGTGCCTAACTTAGATGAAGACATAAAGATGATTGATGTCTTCACCCCTTCGCCCCTTGACTCCTCTACCCTTTATCTCCTCCTTGGTCTGCCCGATCGCTTCCACCGCCACCGACCTGACTGGGTACGCGTCGCTTTTAATGGGCGCGTTGTGCAGATGCCAGAATTAGAGCAGACGCTCCTGGCAGGGTTTCGGCAAACGGTGCCCCGCGATCGCTTTCCCCTTTGCTTTGTTCATCTCCAGGTGCCGCCTGAACAAATTGACTGGAACCGCCATCCCGCCAAGTCTGAAATCTATTTACACCATTTAGCTGAGTGGCGCGAACAGATTTCTAACGCGATCGTGCAGGCACTTCGGCTTAGTCCCATCAACCTTACAGACACACTTTACTCTCAGCGAACGGGAACGCTGCTAAAAACGGCTGAAGCGGAAAGCGGCTATGGCAGTAGAAGGATTCAGGGAGCAGAGGCAGCAGGGGAGGCAGAGGGCGAGAGTGTTCAAAATGCATCCCTTAGCCCTAATGCTCTTAAGGCGATCGCCCAAGTCCATAACACCTACATCCTCGCTGAACACCCTGGTGGCATTTGGCTGATTGAACAACACATTGCCCATGAACGAGTGCTATACGAGCAGTTGTGCGATCGTTGGCAGCTTGCACCCTTAGAACCTGCTGTCATTCTGCCTCAACTCACCGTCGCGCAAGTGGAGCAATTGCAACGTCTAGGGTTAGAAGTGGAACCATTTGGCGAGCAGGTCTGGATGGTGCGATCGGCTCCCGCCTTGTTGGCACAACGGGAAGATTGCCCAGCGGCATTGCTAGAACTTAGTCTGGGCGGAGACTTGCAGGCTGCGCAGGTTGCGACAGCCTGTCGCAGCGCCATCCGCAACGGGACATCATTGACCCAGCAAGAAATGCAAACCCTGCTCAATCAATGGCAGCAAACTCGTAACCCACGCACCTGCCCTCATGGTCGTCCCATCTGCCTCACGTTGGAAGAATCATCGCTATCACGCTTCTTTCGTCGTCATTGGGTCATTGGCAAGAGCCACGGAATTTAGTGTGTGGGATGCCGTCAACGTCTGGGGAAAGGGCGATCGCCCCGTAAATTATGGGAGCGATCGCCCTTCCGCTTACTCTAAGTAGCTGGGCGTGATTATTGATAAGCTGCCTTTCAACTTCGCGTTTGACTAAGAGCTCATGCCGAAGTCTCAATGCTCTTAGTCCTGTGTGTTGGCGGATTGAGCGCAGTCGAAACCCAATCCTCTCAGCAGTGCTTAGTTTAGCCCACCTACTTAGCTAGCGTAATAGAACCGTTCAGAGGCAACCTTGCCGTCCTTCCACTTCTGGACAGACACCTGATCGTAAGTTCGCTTGCCCCAATCGGCATGAGTGTAGTCTAAAAACCATTCAGAAATAATGACATCATCGCCATAGGCAACGCTTTTCACCTCAGCGCCACGAAACTCAGTCAGTTTGGAGAAAAATTCTAGCTCTCGCTGACGATTTGCCTCTTTACCGACGGTCGGCGGGTTGTCATTCTCTTGCATCACTACATCGTCCGCGTAGTATTGCTCAAAAACCTCCATAGCTTTGCCTTGCAAAACCTGGTTTTTAATGTCTTCAAAGGTTGCTTTTAGATCCGTACTCATTTGAGATTCTCCTTGCATCAGTGCTGTATTCTGGCTTGAGACAATTCGTTCGTCTTTAGACTGTACTACGTCATACAATCTAGAAACAAATATAGCACATACACTGTTTGACTACAAACAATCCAAGAAGAGAAAGTGCTTGTCGGATTATTGCCACAGCACTTTGAGGTTTGCTGCCAAAAAGCAAACCACAATATCTCGTAGAAGGGTAAAAGAGGGGAAGGGTGAAGGAGTAGGGCTACTGTAAACCAAAAACGGCTGTAGTCAGAGCATGTCGTTCTCTAACTTACTTACGCTGGGATTGATGGAGCAAGTTTGTCACCCATTTCCAAGGTTTCCACTGTTGTATCGTCTGTCCAGTCGCGCGATCGTAGCTCTCATAGGCACGCTTGTACTGACCCAAATAGTGGAAGGCTACGCCACGGAACGTCAGCGCTTCTGGATCAGCAGGTTGTAATTCCAGTGCGCGTTCACAGTCTGACAGGGCTTCTTGATACCGCTTCAAGTGAATCAGCACGACGGCTCGAAACGTCCAAACGGCATGGTCAAGCGGGTCAATGGCGATCGCCTGGTCAAAGCTCGCCAAGGCTTCCTGATACTGCCCATTGTTTGCCAGGGCTGTCCCTCTCCCATACCAGGCAGAAAAATTGTCTGCTTGCAAAAGAAGGGTGCGATCATAGCAGGCGATCGCCTCTACATAACGACGATCCGCTGCCAGCATTAATCCCTGACGGTTATGAACCTCAATATAAACTTCAAGTTCAGACGCTTTAGCCCTGGTAAGCGATTGCCGTTCCATAATACTTTAGGAAAATTAGTGTTTGCTTTCGTCGTGCTCGTGCCATGCTGACCCCATCAATAAAGCCGAAGCTGGTAGAGCCGCCGCTGAAGCACCCAGGGATTTGCAAGCTATGTAGTGTACCCATTAAACAGGTTTGACGACACACTCACATTGCAGTCTTAACCTTTTGTCATAGAGGGCTGAACGTAGCCAAAACCTAACTTACTTGTTGCAACGTCTTAATCGTACGTAAACTCAATACAGACTAGAGACGAGCACTCGTTCCAGCGCTTTAAAGCTCAATAAATTGTATCTTACGAGTCTTTCTTCATTATACGCAGCATCAGAGTAGCTGAGGTTCTACAGCCAGCACCAAAAGTATGATACGGGTTGGATCGGCTTAAAGGCATAAAAGGAGTGCATTTTTGGGCGCGAATGTGCTTTTAATGCTGAAATAAAAGCATGGATCTGACACGTCGGCATTTTCTACAGCGATCAGGTTTAGCGCTGGCAGCCTTTGGTGCTGGCGACCTTGTACTGTCACCGATTGTTCAACGCTATCAAGGCGCTTTAGCAGAGCCAACACGACGCAAACTGGCACTGCTTATCGGCATCAATCAATATCGCCAAGCACCACTGTATGGCTGCGGCACGGATGTAGAGTTGCAGCGAGAACTGTTGATTCATCGCTTTGGGTTTCAGCGTGGTGACATTCTCACGCTGATCGATCAGCAGGCAACACGGGAGGCAATTACGACTGCCTTTGTTGAACATCTGATTGGGCAAGCACGAGCCGATGATGTCGTTGTGTTTCACTTCAGTGGTTACGGTGGTCAAGTAGCGCTTGGTGCTACGCCAGATGCAGTGCAAAAGAGCCTGGTGACGATCGATGCACCATTGACGGAAGGTGTAATGCCGATTGTCAACGATTTGCTAGCAGAGACCCTGCTGCTGCTGCTGCGATCGCTCCCCACTGATCGGGTTACTACCATCCTCGATACGAGCTACGCCCCCCGAACCCAACCGCTTCAAGGCAACCTTCGCCTTCGCAGCCGTCCCGGTCTTACAGGTGCCCAGCCCAGTGATGCTGAACTGGCATTTCAGGACTCGCTGTTGAGCCAAATGAATCTCGATCGCCCACGTCTTGCCGTGCAGCGGCGTTCTGGGCAAATGCCTGGAGTCGTGCTCACAGCCGCTAGCACCGATCAATGGGCAGCCGAAGCACGATGGGATGGCTTCAGCGCTGGACTGTTTACCTACGCGCTGACTCAGCAACTTTGGCAGGCAACCCCAGCCACTGCGCTGCGGATGACTGTGCGACGAGCAACCGAGCAAATGGGTCAACTGGCAAAGCGAGTGCAGCAGCCTCACATCAGTGGTCTGATGAGTAAAGAGCGTCCCCTCACGCCCTACCATCTGCCAACAGTACCTGTTGGAGGTGCTGACGGTGTAGTTGTTCGTTTTGAGGAGAGTGGTAAAGCGGTACGGCTTTGGCTAGGTGGGCTATCGGCAGCCGTATTGGAGCAGTATGAAGCCAACTCGTTACTAACCCTGGTGGATGAGTCGGGGGCGCAGCGCGATCGCCTCCTGCAAATCGTGTCCCGCGAGGGGCTGCTTGCAAAAGCGAAACTGGCTCCTGCCTCAGTAGAGAACTCACTGTTAATCGAGACGGCACCAGTGTTACACGTAGGGCAATTTGTGCGGGAACAGGTGCGAGTGCTGCCCCGTGCCGTTGGACTGACGATCGCCCTTGATAGCAATTTGGCGCGGATTGAGCGAGTGGATGCGATCAGTGCGATTTCAGCCCTGCCGCACGTATCAGCGACGATCGCGGGCGAGCAAGCTGCCGATTATCTCTTTAGCAAAACCCATGCAGTGCAACCAACACAGATTGCAGCCCTGCCCGCCGTGGCACTGCCCAACCTACTGAGCAATAAAGCAGCCGTCTCGCAGAGTAGTTATGCCCTCTTTTCTCCCGGTCGTACTGCAATTCCAAATACCGCTGGCGAAGGGGGTGAAGCTGTTAAAGTGGCAGTCAAGCGATTGGTGCCCAAACTGCAAACGCTCCTGGCAGCAAAACTGCTCAATTTAACCGTTAATGAAACCGCATCGCAACTGGCAGTACGGGCAACGCTGGTAGTACTGACACCGGAAGCACGTAGGCTGATGCAACAAACGTCTGCGATCGCTCAGCTTGCGCCGCTTTCACCAACGCGATCCACTGTATTGCCTCTTGAAACAGATCAATTAGTTAGCCTGTCGATCGGTAGCCAGATTCAATATCAGTTAGAAAACCAAAGCGAACAAGCGGTTCACTTTCTGCTGCTGCACTTAGACAGCAACGGTGATCTCGTCTCGCTAGATTCACCGCTGGCTCATGCTGTCTCTCCAGTTCTATCGCAAGCCCCTACGGTAGATGAAACGAGTGAAGGGACGATCGTGCCCGATCGCGTCTCCAACACCATTGCCCCTCACGAAACCCTCACCTTGCCCCAAGCATCAACCTCCTTTCAGTGGCTAGTGTCAGGTTCTACTGGGCTAGCAACAACTTACCTACTTTGTAGCCGTGCGCCCTTTGAGCAGACAATGGCGTTATTGGACACCATGCGAGCGTCTACTACACCATCTTTAAAGACGCTGGCAAAGCCGCTAGAAGTTGTCCAGGCGCTGTTGCAAGATCTCCATCAAGCTGGCGATCGCCTTGAACCAACTGTTGGTACGCCATCTGACAGCTTTGTGTTGAATATGAACGTATGGGCATGTCTTCGCTTTGTCTATCAGGTTGTTTAACGTTGAGTCAGTAACCCTGCCCTAGCATAGGCATTTAAGCTTATACGTTCTAACCTCTGTGACCGTTGCTACGACATAAACAGCAGTCAACTGTAGATTTACTATTCCTTCATCAAGTTTTTACAGTTACTTTTCCTACAAAGGATAGGAACCTGCGATGCTAGAAGAAATTCACTTCACGTAGCAATGACAGTTCTTCTTGTTGGCGTTTCGTTTTTCTTAGGCTTCAGTGCTGCTGTCGTCAGTCTTGTCGCACTGTTTCAGGTTTACTTTCCTCATGCAGAATAAGTTCTGTCTCCCTCTGATGCCGTTTGCTCGCTTCTCTCCAGAGCAATCGGCAAGTAAAGGCATGACCATGCTACGTCCTAATGAAATGCCTCATATAGCAAAAGGATGATGGAAGAATTAACGTTCTTTTCGTCTGCTGTACGCTCAACTTGAGTTGAAGGTCGGCGTATTTTTCAGACAGATGATAGCCGCGTGCGAGCTTGATACACTGTCACAGCACAGACGCAGGAAGCATTTATAGCTTTTTCAAGTCGTCTGGTTCGACAGGTCCATAGTTGACCAGAACAAAACCTGTCTGTTGTGTCCAGTCTCCAATGAGAAAGTAAGCGCCGTTTTTGGTGGCAGTGATCGTAGCGGTATGCCCTCTCATCGTTCCACGCACAAGACGCACGCGATCACCCACAGTTAAAGCCGTTCGTTGGATGGATTTCATCATGATCTGGCGGCACCTACAGTTCTCTAAAAATACACAAAGGTCTACAGTCAGGTAGATTGTCGTTTCATCTTGTTAGACAGCATTCAACGCTAAATGGTTCACTTGCCAGCAAAAATCCCTCCCCCAACAGCAGGAAAGGGATTTGGAGCAACCGCGTTAACATGACGAGCACATGCCGCCTAGCTACTTGCTGACAAACGGGCACTTACCAGGAGGGCTGATGCCGAATCAAGTTCAGAAATTCTTCGCGGGTTTTCTGATCTTCCTGGAAAACGCCAACCATAGCACTTGTCACTGTCCAGGAACCAGGCTTTTGAACACCCCGCATGACCATGCACATATGCGTGGCTTCCATCACAACCGCCACGCCTCTAGGTTCTAAGATTGTCTGGACGGCTTCGGCAATTTGACGGGTGAGACGTTCTTGGACTTGCAGGCGGCGAGAGTACATTTCAACAATGCGCGCCAGTTTGCTTAACCCAACGACTTTTTCATTCGGGATATAAGCCACGTGGACTTTGCCCATGAAGGGCAGCATGTGATGTTCGCAGAGGCTAAAAGCTGTAATGTCGCGCACTAGCACCATCTCGTTGTGACCTTCGTCAAAGATGGCACCGTTGACGAGTTCTTCGAGCGATTGCTGGTAGCCGCTGGTCAGAAAGCGCATGGCTTCAGCAACGCGCTTGGGGGTTTTGAGCAAGCCTTCGCGTTCAGGGTCTTCACCAACTCCCAGCAGCATGGTTGTTACAGCAGCCATCATGTCGTCTTTGAGGTCTTCGGGCGGCGTTTGCAATTTCGGCTCTTGTCCGCCCTTAAGTGTGTTGCGATCGGGTCGGACGGTCAAATTTTTAGCGCTTTTTTCAGCAGGCTGGGAGCCGTTAGAACCTTGAGAAGAAGTGGTAGCCATAGTGGGTCAAAGTAGGTAAAGTACAGTGTGAATAATTGTTGGTTGTGATGGCATCGGCAACGCCAAAGTTAGCTACCGCAGGCTGCATTTAAGCCTCATGCTTAGCTGACTGCTAGAGCGCACCGACACTTGACATTAAAGTCAGATCTTCAATCACCGCATCTTGGGGCAGCAGAGCAGTGTAGAGAATTGACTGGGCAACTGTTTCTGGTGTCAGCATGGAGGCACGATCGAAGTCAGCATGCACCGTATCTGTGTCCCAGATGGGCGTGTTAACGGAACCTGGCGAAATCGTAACCACGCGAATGCCACGGTGACGCTCCTCAGCCGCTAGCGTTTTGGACAGCGCCACCAACCCAAACTTACTGACGCAGTAGGCACCCCAGTCAGGAAAAACTTGCTGCCCAGCGATCGACGACACGTTAATAATTGTTCCTTGCTGACGTTCGCGCATACTTGGCAGAACGCCTTGAATGCACTGAAAAACGCTAGTTAGGTTTAATGTGAGAACGCGCTGCCAGTCTGCTAGCGGTGTGTTAGCGAGCGATGCAGTGTAACCCATACCGGCATTGTTGACGAGAATGTCAATGGGTTCAACGGCGGCGATCGCCGCTATTTTTTCCTGCACGTGCTCAACCTGCAACAAGTCAATGGGATAACAGCGCACTGTCACCCCATATTGGGCTGCGTCTGCCGCCACAGCCTCTAGCTTTGACTGTGTACGACTCACTAATGCAAGGTGGATGCCTGCTTGAGCAAAGGCTAGCGCTGTTGCCCTACCAATGCCGCTGCTTGCCCCTGTAACAAGCGCATACCGTTCAGTTGGAGAAATCATGAAACAGTCTTAATATCCTTAGAGTCTGGACATATACAGGCTCACCGATAGCAAGGCGCAGCAACTTTAGCGCACTGATTGATGAGTCTAGCAGCCGAAGCTGAATCAGAAATGAGAGTAAGGGCGGTGTGTAGTCGCTAGCTACAAATGCCGAACAGCTCAAACAAAGAGCCTCAACGCCAAAGCGAAGGCAGGCGATCGCTGTACGTTAAGCTAATGAGAATTCTGATGCGTACTGGCTCCACACATTAGTTGTGAGAGAACTGGTGTGGAACGCACGCAGTGAGAGCGCGACAGTCGCTCAGAATTGTAAACATTTGTTACGAATTCATTATATCACTCCTGACTCTCAAAAGCCGGAAGAAAGTGAGCTAACTAAACGTTCCAGCCATCGGAGATTATGCCTGTTGCCTTCAGGTTTAAACACCTACTTGGCCTGCAAATAAGGGCTTTAGCAGTGCAGCTTAAACGGGGTGTTCGCTAAAAATACCGAGCGCTCGAAACTTTTGGTAGCGTAATTCGCGTCGCTGTTCGCTGGTCATTCGATCCAGTACATCGAGATGGCGCAACAAGGCTTCTTTAAGAATTTCGGTTGTCTTCACTGGGTCAGCATGGGCAGCGCCAATCGGCTCAGGCAAAATTTCGTCAATAATGCCAAGCTGCTTCAGGTCTGGTGCAGTAATTTTTAACGCATCTGCTGCCTGGTTGGCTTTGCTGGCATCGCGCCAGAGGATAGCCGCGCACGCTTCGGGTGGCGCAACGCTATAGACCGAATGTTCAAACATGAGCAGGCGATCGCCCACACCAATGCCGAGGGCACCACCAGAGCCGCCTTCCCCAATGACTGTGCAGATGATGGGTACGTCAAAGCGGAACATTTCGCGCAGGTTGTAGGCAATCGCTTCACCCTGCCCAAAGGCTTCAGCATCCAATCCGGGCCATGCCGCTGGAGTGTCGATAAACGTGACGATTGGCATCCCAAAGCGATCAGCGTGCTCCATTAACCGGATGGCTTTGCGATAACCACCAGGCGATGCCATCCCAAAGTTGCGCGTAATGTTGTCCTTGGTATCGCGTCCTTTTTGCTGACCAAGCATGACAACAGGGCGACCGGCAAGCCGGGCAACGCCACCGACTAACGCTGGGTCGTCAAACCCACCGCGATCGCCGTGTAGTTCCATCCACTCGTCGCTAATTGCCTGAATATAGTCCAACGTACTGGGACGACGGGGATGTCGTGCAACCTGTAGTCGTTGGGTGGGGGACAGCCCGCTAAAAATTTCTTGTCGAAGTTGCACAGCGCGTGCCTCAAGCTGACGGATCTCATCAGATACATCGACATCATTTTCTTCTGCAAGTTCACGAATTTGAAAAATTCGCGCTTCTAGATCGGCAAGCGGCTTTTCAAAATCAAGCAGAATGGGCTTGCGTTCGAGTGTGGGCATAGGTCAAGAAGGAAAAAGACTGGGGGGAGGATAAAAAAGCACTGCTGCCATTCTAACGGTTACAGCGTTACTGTTAGCGATCGTATCCAGTAAGCAGTAGCACTTCACTAGACCAGTAGCAAGAGAGAGCAGTAGCAATAGGGAACGTACGCGATCGACACCAATAGACTTCAAAGAGCCGTACGTCAGCTATCATGCAAAAACTCATTTACTTTCCAGCAACATTCTGTAAGCTTGCCTGCGATAGGCTGTCGCGTTTAAGTGAACACTGCTGTAAGAGGACTCACTATGACAACAATACCGAAAGTTAGCATTCTAGTTTTGACGTTCAATGCGATCGGCTATGTCTATAAAACGCTTGATAGCTTACAGCGCTTAACACCTGATATTGATTATGAAGTGATTGTTGTTGATAACAACTCAAGACTAGGACTGAAGTTATGCCTGCCATTAATGCTCAAACGCGGCTGGATTGATAAACTTTGTCTGCTCAATTACAACTCGCTCTTTGCGGAAGGAAATAATATTGCTTCACGACTTGCCCGTCCTGATGCTACTCACTTTTTATTGCTCAATAGTGATGTCGAAATTCGTGACCCTCATTGGCTCAAAGTGCTACTAAACTCCCATCAAGATGGGATTACCTCCTATGGTGTGGTGCCAAGTAACCCTATTGCTCGTGTGGATGGCTATTGCTTTTTGATTGACAAACCACTCTATCAAAAGCATCTATTGGATGAAGCGCATCAGTGGTGGTGGGCAATTACAAAGCTACAGGCAAAGGTACTGACTGAAGGCTACAGCGTTAAAGGCTATGCCGAACATGAGCAGTATCTTCATCATTTTGGCGGCAAAAGTGGCAAAGGGTTTAAAAAAGCACGAGGGATGGATATCAATCCAAATGAAGTGATTGGCTGGTTCAATAACAAATCGATCGAGATTGTAGATGTTGCGCCCCAGCCTTGAGTGCTTCACATATTCAAGCTTGAAGTATGCAAAGGTTAGACCCTTGCTAAAGATTTTTGGACTTTAGAAACGTCTGCACCACCTCTTTGATATCGCGCAGTTCGCCCTCTACCAGATAATTTAAGTGCTGCATCTCATCAGGAGAAACTTTGCCTGCCAGTTGCTCAAGGGCAGTGCGAACCTGGGGATATTTTTGCAACGTGGCTTCGCGGACGATCGCCGCTGCTTCGTAGGGTGGAAACGCCTGGCGATCGTCCTGAAGGATCACAAAATCCGAGCGGGTAATTTGTCCATCGGTGGAGTTGCCTGCCACTAAATCCACTTGTTTTTGCAACAACGCCCGATACAGCAACCCCAAATTCATCAAGCGAGGTGCTTTGGTGAACTTAAAGTCGTAGGTTTTCACCATGTTGGCGTATTCCTGCCGTTCGGTAAATTCGTAGCCAAAACCCGCCTGCCATTGCGGGACATACTGTGCTGCCTGGGAGAGCGTTTTGAGGTTGAGCGATCGTGCGACATCACCCCGCACAATCATGGCAAACGTGTTCTGAAAGCCTAGCGGCGGCATCACTGCTAGGTTGAACTGTTGAGCGTAACCCTCTTTCACTTGACGGTAGACTTCTTTCACGTCGCCCAACGTTTTTTGCTTGAGAATGGTCGAAAAAGCCGTCCCTGTGTATTCGGGATAAAGGTCGATTTGTCCTGATAGCAAGGCGTTGTGACAGACGAGGGTATCGCCAAGCTGCAAGCGACGCACCACTTTTAAGTCCGTTTTTGCCTCAATTTGTTGCGCCAGCAGTTCGCCTAAAATGTCCTGCTCAGTGAAGGATTTGGCACCAATAACCAGATTGCCGCCACCCCCACTATTGCCGCTATCTGTAGGACTGGCACAACTTGCGATCGACAGCAATAGGATGATCACCAGGAGCATCTGAACTAAAAACGGTTTGCGTTTCATAGCGCTTGTTTGCCTCCCCGTCGTGTCAGATGATGCTCCAACCAGCCAATGCCAAAGTCTGCAGTGAGTGCCAGCACCGCTGCTGGAATCACACCCGCCAGAATGAGTTGATTATTCAGCGCCGAAATGCCCCGGAAGATGAAGATGCCCAAGCCGCCTGCACCGATCGCCGTAGCAATGGTTGCGGTGCCGATCGCAATGACCGTCGCGACTCGAATGCCTGAGAGAATCACGCCCAATGCCAGCGGCATTTCTACCTGCGACAAAAGTTGCCAGTCGGTCATGCCCATCCCTCGACCAGCTTCCCGAATCGCTGGATCAACGCTCATGATGCCTGTATAGGTGCCACGAATAATGGGCAAAAAGGAGTAAAGCGTCAGGGCAATGATCGCAGGCGGATCGCCAATGCCCCCACCCAAGGCAGGCGGTACTGTCACCAACAGCCCAAACAGCGCCAGACTAGGAATAATTTGCAGGATATTTGCCGTGCCCAGAACAGTTTGACGCAGGGCAGGCTTCCGCGTGATCAAAATTCCCAGCGGAATGCCGATGAGTGTAGCAATGAGGATGGCGATCGCCACTAGATACAGATGCTCACCTGTTCGTTGCAAAATCTCTGGCGCATAGCGAAAAAGGAAAAAGTTATTCATGGCTCCTCACTTCTCACCCCTCACCGAATCCAATGTGCGTAGGGTTTTGAGGAATGTTTGGGCTTCGGGTTCGGGCGATCGCAAAAACTCCTCTGGAGTCCCCAATACCACTAGCCGTCCATCCTGCATCAAACCAATGCGCGATGCCAGTACAAATGCTTCCTGAATGTCATGGGTGACAAAGACAACCGTTTTGCCCAATTCTTGCTGAAGTCGTCGAAATTCTTGCTGTAACTCCAGGCGCGTTATCGGGTCAAGGGCACCAAAGGGTTCATCCATAAGCAGAATGGGCGGATCGGCAGCCAAGGCACGAGCAACCCCAACGCGCTGTCGTTGTCCACCCGAAAGTTGATTGGGATAGCGATCGGCGAATTGGGCTGGCTCCAAGCCGACTAAATCCAACAATTCGTGTACCCGTGCTTTGATGCGTTTGGGCTGCCAGTTTTGCAGTGATGGCACTAAGCCGACGTTGCGCTCGATCGTAAAGTGGGGAAACAGCCCCGTTTCTTGTATGACGTAGCCAATCTGTCGCCGCAGTTGAATCACATCCCACTCAGTTGTTGCCTTTCCCTGCACACGCACATTGCCGCTGGTCGGTGTCAGTAAGCGATTGATTAGCTTCATCGTGGTGGTTTTACCCGAACCGCTACGACCCAGCAACACCAGCGCCTCACCAGATTGGATAGCGAACGTTAATCCAGAGAGGAGCGATCGCCCGCCTGCCGTAAAGCCAACGTCTAAAAACTCCACCGCAACGCCGGTAGGGGCTGGTTCGCGTATCGCGTCATTCGGCACCATGAACCGCTCCAGGTAAAGGTCTACTCAAACTTACCATCGTCTGAAATGTGTCGCTCGTGTCAACAGGTCTGGAAGAAGCGGGATATTTTGCTCTCTAGCCTAGTGCATCTGCGTACAAGTAGTGATGTGACGGTCGTGTAGCGGATACAGATGACGGACGTGACATCACCTGCTACGTTGCATGAAGCGCAAGCAGCACCTTTTCTGTGGAGCAATACCAGTATGTCAGCTTGGGGAATCAAACGCCTTTGCGCGATCGCCCTGCTTTGTCTGGCGATGGCAACGCCTCAAGTAAGTGCCAAAGAAGCAAAACCAAAACGTTGCCTTACGGAATGTAAAGCGCGCTTTGGCATCGTTTCAGCGTTTGGTGAAGAAGCCACTATTTTGCTGGCAGAAACAACCAACAAGCGTGAATACAAAATCAATGGCAATATCTTTACGACTGGCAAACTGAGAGGTAATAGCGTTGTTATTGTGCTGAGTGGCATCAGTACTGTGAATGCGACGATGATCACTCAATTACTGATTGATCATTTCAATGTGCATCACTTGTTGCTCAGCGGTATTGCTGGTGGCATTAACCCAAATAACAAAATTGGTGATGTTGTCGTCCCCAGCCAGTGGGCATCCCCTTTAGAGGTGTATTGGCATGGCAACAGTAACGTGCCCTCACCCTGCGGCACACCAGGAGATTTGCTGTGTCTGGGCTTAAAGTTAGCTCAGGTTACCAGCACACCCAATTCCGCTTATCAGGTGCCGTTACCGAATGGAGCGGTTAGTACTGGTTTGTTCATGCGCGACACGTTTGTCAGAAACAACTCAAATTTTCCTAATGGCGAGTACAAGTTTGACTATAAAGTTGACCCAGAAATGCTGGCAGTGGCTCAAAGCGTGAAGCCTCAACTCGATCGCTGTGGTGCCAAAAATCCAAGTCTGTGTGTTTCGGGGCAGCCTGTTGTACGCATTGGTGGGCGAGGCGTATCAGGACCGGTCTTTCTCGCTAACCCTGATTACCGCAACTATCTATTCAAAACCATTCAAGCCGTGTCGATCGACATGGAAACAACTGCCTTTGCTCACGTTGCGTATGCCAACGAAATTCCTTTCATCGCGTTCCGTAGTTTGTCTGATCTTGCTGGCGGCAACGACTTTACAGATGTTGGCGCGTTTTTTGGTAGCGGGTTAGCTGAAGGGAATGAGTCTAAGTTCACGCTCGGCTTTTTAGACGCATGGGCAAAAAAGTATCCAGAAACCAACGAATAAGGCTTGTTGTTCTTAGGGCGGTGGTACTCAAGAATTTGATAGACTGCTGCTATGAGTGCCCTGATTGGTCAGCAATTACAGGGGGGTAAGTATACCCTCGACGAAGAATTAGGACGTGGTGGCTTTGGCATCACGTTCAAAGCGACTCATCACTTCCTGGGACAAACGGTGGTGATCAAAACTTTGAACGAATCGCTGCGCCATGAGCCGGACTATGCCGACTATCAGCGCAAGTTTCAGGATGAGGCGCGACGGTTAGCGCTGTGTGTGCATCCCAACATTGTCCGCGTCAGCGACTTCTTTATTGAAGCTGGTCAGGCATATATGGTGATGGACTACCTGCGTGGTCCTAATTTGGAAGCGCTGGTCTTTCCAAATCAGCCGTTGCCAGAAGCGATCGCCATCCACTACGCCCGTCAGATTGGCAGTGCGCTGAAAGTAGTGCATCAAAATGGCTTGCTGCATCGCGACATCAAGCCGCAAAACATTATTCTGCGCCAGGGCACTCAAGAAGTCGTGCTGATTGACTTTGGCATTGCCCGCGAATTTACGCCCGGTTCAACGCAAAACCATACCAGCTTGATCTCGGCTGGCTATGCGCCGATCGAACAATATCTTTCTGAGGAAAAGCGTACCCCTGCTACTGATGTCTATGGACTCGCAGCAACCCTGTATGCACTTTTAACGGCACGCGTTCCCACGGCATCGATTTTAAGAGACCGTCAACCGTTACCCGATCCACGTGAGCTACGTCCAGAACTAAGCGCGGCAACCAATCAAGCGGTGATACGCGGGATGGCAGTGGATGTAGGCTATCGACCTGCCAGCATGGATGAGTGGCTTGCCCTTTTGCCCGATGCTCCTTCTATCCCTGCCGCTCCCACGCCGTCACTATCCCAACCTGCTGCCTTTGTGCCACCCACTCCAACAGCGGCAACGCTGGCAGTAGGGCAACGATCGCCCCAGCGACCACAATTGCCAAACGGCTCAGTACAACAGCCTGATAAAACACTTGCAGGCGCACCGGCTACGGCTCCGCGCCAGAATCGCTATCTGCTGCCACTGCTGTTAGGCGCATTGCTGCTCACCATGCTTGGCACTGCGTTGATCGCGGCTTTCTATAAACCCGAAACACCGACGGAAGTAATCGTCGAAGAACCAACGCCGACACCCTCGCTAGAGCCGTCGATCGCCGCCTCGCCGAAGCCGCTACCCCCTAGCCCTTCGCCTCTCTCTGAAGAACCACCAGAAGTGGAGCGATCACCAGAGCCATCAGTAGAACCGTCGGTGGAGCCAGAAACACAAGGGGACGATCGCCCCTCAACCCAAGTTCCAGCGATTCCGGGTTTTCCAGTTGGTACGTCAGAACGTGAAGTCGAGGCAGCGCTCGGTAAACCTGCTCAAACCAATAAGGGGGCTTGGGGTGACACTCGGACTGCACTGTACGAAGTAGTGCCCAATGCAGTGACGCTGGCTTATATTTACGATCGTACCTCTGGCAAAGTCCGACAAACTGAAGCGTCGTTTGCTCAATCGGTTGATACCCTCCAAATGAAAGTTGCCCTCAACAATATGACAGGTGGGCAAGCAGGAGACATTCTCGATGACTTAGAACAGGTAAAACAACGCAAAGTAAACGAATACTCCTTTAGAAAAGGGAATCTCAAAGGCGTTATTCAACGAAACAGCAGCGATCGCATTTACATCGGCGTTTGGGATGCTAATCTGCATGATTAAGCGGCGTACCCTGCCTCCTGATTGACGCTTCCTTGCCGTTGTAGAGTACCCACTGTCACTGCTGCACGTTTAACTTCTACTAGCGGCGACCCAGCGCCATTTAATAGATGTTTGACGTAGCCACGCGATGAATAAGCCCATGGTGACGATCAGTGAGATAAGGGCAGCAGCGATGAAGAGCGGTGTACGACGCGGGATAGTGGCAGTGGTAGGCAAGTTTGGCTCGGCTACAATCTGAGTGAGCGGGTAGGAGCCGAAGACATCACTTTTATCTACCTGTAGCCCCGCTAAGGTGGAAGAAAAGATAGACTGGGCAATCTGAACATCGCGATCGAGTGCTTCCAGAGTGGAACTACGCTGTGACAGCACATTCAGCCGTTGCTCTAGCTGGGCTAGCTGCTGGTCGAGTTCCTGCACTCGTGCCGTCAGTCCACGCTGCTCGACCTGGTGGGTCACAATATCTTTGAAAAGCGTTTCGCGCGGGTTGGTCTCTTGAGCATTGCTGCCAGTGCTGAGACGAGCGATCGTTGTCAGATCAGTCGGGTGCCCCAGCAGTAGCTGCCCACGGCTTCGCAAGGCGCTTTCGGCGGTTGCCTGCCGGGTCGTTGCCTGCACCACAACGGGATGATTGGGACCGAACTTTGAGGATACAGCCGCTAACTGAGTTGTTGCCTCACTGTATTCGCGCAAGAAGCTTTGAAACAGGGGATCGGCACGGAGTGTAAATGCCTCAGTTGCCAGTTCAGAAGACATTTTGAAGTTGCCCGATAGCTGCTGCGATCGCGCCGTTGCATCACGCTGCTGGGCGATCGCTTCAATTCGTAGCCGTCGGAGTGCCTCAATATTTCTGGCAAGCTGATCGATCTGCTCCTTAGAAGCCAGCCCAGAGCGAATTTTGTAGTCAGACAAGCGGAGTTGAGCGGTTTCTAGCTTTTTACGAACCACACCCAGCGAGCTTTCAAAGCCTGTGTCCAGTTCGACGGACTGCTGCAACCTGAGCTGAGTCAGCCGCTCCTGAAAAGCTTCGTACAAAGCCTGCGCCTTTTTTTGTGTCTCTTCTGGCGTTGAGCCAGTGATGCCCATGTTGATCAACCCGCTGCCCTCTACACCTTCTACCTGGGGCATACCAAACTGGGCCGTCGTCATGCCAAGGCTAGCAGCAGCGGCTCGGCGAACTTCATCGGTTGTTGCAATGAGTTTGTAGCTTGCTTTCGCATTTTCACGTCGACTGATAGCTGCCTCTACACGATCGTTAGCCGTTAGCTGCGGTAGATTGGCTTGCGTGCGGCTGGGCTGCTCCGACAAAACGATCGAGTACAGGCTGGTGTAAAGACGCGGCGAATCCTGCAAGAGATAAAGTGCTAGCCCCCACACGGCTGCATTTACCGCCGCCGCGATCGCCAGATACCGTAGTCCGCGTCCTCGATCAGCTGCCGATAAGGGTAAAGACTGGGAAAGTTGAGGAAACTCATTCATCCCGAAATAACCTGTTGATGATGAAGAACGGGCTGGCAATATCGGTAATTAGGCGGAAGATACTGGCGAGGTTTGTGACAGTTGAATCGTAGCAAACTACCCCATCCTGCGGCATCAAAAAAGGGTTTTCGGTATCGTTGTCAGAGCGTTTGAGTAATCGTTCGATTGACCGCTCGGTAACGGTCGTTTTGCCAGTATCGCGATCGGTCTGCACCAGCACCGCACGTCGTCTAGCGTTAGTTCGCTGCGTACCACCTGCACACCCTGCTGCGATCGCTGCCTGCGAAAGGCGAGTGCCGTACGGCAACGATGTCACCTGACCACCCTTACTGAGGTTGGGCGTAGTGGGCACCGTCAGATTCGACAAAAACACGGTAATTTCGGCTGGGGTAAGCTGAGACGGACGCACCAGATTAGTTTGACGGTAGGGCAAGGCTGGCACCGTCACTTCATCACCTGCAATCAGTGGCACATCGGGAACGATCTTGCCGATTAACATACCAGAAAGATCGAATGTTTTTTCTTGCTTGCCGCGCAGCAGCCGAATATGTTGTAGATCGGCAGTCGGCTTTAAGCCACCGGCACTACGAATGGCAGCACTCAGATAGCGATCGGGTGCATAGTTGCCAGTCACCACCTCACCAGTCATTCCCGTAGTGGAAAGCGGCGATCGCCCCTCCTGACGCTGTTCGCTTTCCGTAACCGCATTAAGCAACACCCGCCCTGGGCGAAACGTTTCCCCAGCGACCGTTACCTGAATCGGTGCCCAAGAGACTACGCTGACGCTTAGTTCCAGCGATTCGGGTCGAAAAAAACCCTTACTTACCAGCGCGTCCGCCAGATTCTTTTGCACCGCTGCCACCTCTAGCCCCACCGCAGGCTGCGGCTCTAAAAACGGGATTTGCAACGTCCCATCCACGTTTACTTCATACAATCCACTCAGCCGAAAGCGGCTTTCTGGCGGCAATTCATCATCCATTGGTGTCAGCACTCGCACCCGATCGCCCGGCGATAATGGCAACGCATAGCCAGGAAACGGGATGCCAGTAGCGATCGCGATCGCAGTGAGAATAGAGATGGCAGACTGTTTAACTGGCATTACTGTTTAACTGGCATTAAGTGAGGGGAGACGGATGAATTGATGCTGACTGCTGACTCCTTCTAACAACTACAACCAACAACTAAATATTGATGCTATTTGGAATCCTTGACGGCAGAAGGTATGGATACTCTATACCGCTCGTGGCAAGGCGTTGCTGATTACGGGCGTTGATCTTCACTTCGATATCTGCCAGATCGGCTTGAAATTGCTCCAGAATTTGACGATCGCCTCGATCGAGAAACTGGCTCAATGCCGTGCTGCCCAGCGTGCCCCAACGAATGCCGCTAAGTGCAAACGTTAGCTCCATTTGCCCCAGATCTTGATCAGCGTTTGGCAGCAATTGCTGCACCGAAGCGGCTGTATCAGGGCGACTGGAAAGCGACAGGGGCGCATTGGGAGTGTAGCCCACATAGTCAAACTGGCTGAAATTAACAGCGGCGTGCTGAGGACCACAGGTAAAAATAACTTGAGTAGTAATGTCGATGAGTTGCTGAAGGCTGCTGAGTGCGTTCGATCGAAGCGCTTCTGGTTGATGTGTCTCCGATTGCAGCGCACCCGATCGCGCCTCTGCGCCTGCCACTGGAGGAAAACCTGGTACGCGGGGATAGGTGGGCAGTGGGTCAGGGTTGAGCTTAACTTGGCTAACCCACTCAGACGGTAGCCATGCTGGAGCCTGGGGAAATTCGCTTACCGGGCGAGAGTCCAACGGAGCACCTAATTCTGCTGCCCAGGCTTGCAGATACGGGTCGTGCTGGACTGCTTGATCGTCTGGATAATAGCGCTGTAGGAAACGCGTGACGTAGCGCTCGATCGCCCCCCATAGCAGCAGCGCATCATCCCGATAAGGAAACTCTGTCAGCACGTCTGGTTCAATGCCACGCTGCGTAATAAGAGTGGGCAGCGCGTAGTCCTGAAACGATCGCGCTCGATACGCCTGATTGATGAGTGTCAGCGAAGCCGTGCGAGTGGGAGCGAGGAGCTGATCGATCGCGCCACCTTCACCTAGTAAAATCGCGTTGCCGCGTGTGTTGATTGCCAGCAAAAAGCGAAAATGGGGGCGTAGCAGACGATAGACCGGATGAGTAGTGGGGAGTTGACGGGGAGTGGCGATCGCAAATGCCTCCATTGCCAAATGTGTATCGCACAGATGCACAATCAGTTCGTGATCGGTGACATCTGCTGTTTGCACACACAGCTTCGCTTGCATCCAGCGATCAACGTCGGCACTAGGCGTGATCAATCTGCCTTGCTCTACCTGAATCAACACTGGCTCCAGCCCCGTGTCTGCCCGATAGAACACTGCGATCGGGCTACCCACATAGCGCCCCGGTTGCAAGTCAGTCGGAGTCAAATGTTGTAGCAACGGATAATCTGCTACAAAAAGGCGCTTTGCGGCGGCTGCCTCCACTAAATCAACGGAAAGACCCTCTGCCTGCACTGCATCTGCCCAAACTTGCAGCAATGCTTGGTCGGACGAGCGCACTTGCCGCAGCACCATCGGATTTTGCCCTGCCAAGCGCTGACGTGCAAACTCGCGATCGCTCAAGCCGCCATCCCGCTCATGAATTTGACTGACCACCGGACGCACACGACCCAAGTTTTCTAGCACTTGATAGAACTGCGCTCGACGGGCAGCAGGAGTAGCATGAAGTTTAGCCGCCGTTTTAGCCGCTAGCAACACCGCTGTCATGGTTCGCCGTTCGCGCACAAAGGCTGCATCAAACTGCTCGTAGGGTGGCAGCGTCACATTAAACCAGCCCGATTGCAGCCACTTAAAATCAACTAACAGCGTTGATACCTGTGACCATACCTGATCTAATGTCTGGTTTGTCCGCTCTAGTTGGCGCAGCAGCAAGCTCAAGGGTTCAGATAAGCGTCCGTGCGCTAGCGCATTGCGACGCAGTTGGGTTATCACATAGCGCAGCAACCCATCTTCTCCAGCATGAGGAAACAGGCGAGCCGGTCCTTGCTGCTCTAGGGCAGTCGGGTCATAGCGGTAATAACCCTGGGACTCAAGAGGAGAATGGAACCCCATATGCTGCTCCAATAGTTAGGTAAGCTGTTAGGTAAATCGTTAAGACCAACGCGATCGCCACCACGACGCATCATAGCAAGTAGATGTTGATGGGGTACAGATACAGGATACAAATGGGACGTGAGCAGGCAGAAGGAGCAGGGGAGGCAGAAGGCTGAATCAACTAAAATTCCTCTCATTTCATCCCTCAGCCCTCATCACCATTCCTCACCCCTCGCTCCTCTCCTCCTACAGCCCCGCTAGATTCGCCTCTTGCAGATTGCTACCAGGGTTCAGGTCTTGCATTGTCAGAGCAGCGGCTTGAACGCGCTGTTTTTCGGTGTATTCGCGAATCTTTGCCTGGGCAGTGGCATACGTGGGAATCCCAGCAGGAATGTTCTGAAGTGACTCTAGCGCCTGATCAAACCTCTTCGCTTCTGCCTGATTGTAGGCGGACTGAAGATGACGGACTGCCTGAATTTGCTGCTTTTCGCCGTACTCACGCAGTTTTTCCTGCGCTTTAGCATAAATAGAAGTGCCTTCGGGGATCTGTTTAAGCGCAGCGATCGCCCCTGTAAAGTCTTTGACGATCGCCCGACCATACGCATCGCGCAGTAATTGAGCAGCGCCTGTTTCTGCCTGACTTGCAGACTGTTGCACCAGGGGTTGCACTCGCTGTTGCCAGTAGGCGATTTTAGGTAGCCCTTGAGCCTCTTGCAAAACTGCTAACCCGTTCCCCTGTTGCAGTGCCACTGCTGCTGCCTGAGCTTTACGCTCGGCGGTTTGCCAATCTTTTTGCCAGTGATCGATCGCCTCTTGTGCAGGCGCATAGGCAGCACTGTCTTTGGGGATCGATTCTGCCAGTGCCACTGCTTTTTGGAGTTGCCCTGCCTGATACTGCTGCGTCGCCTGTGCTAATGCTTGGTTGCCTCGGTCAGTGTCGCTAAAGAGACTGCGATCAAGCAAATGGGGCAATGCATAGCCACAAACTGCTGCCGCCATTACGGCACCAATGCCCACACCAATCTGCACTGCTGGACTCAACCACCCCTCTGTCGGCGTATCTGGCTCAGTTGCTTCGGGCAGCATGAGTGCAGGCACGGTATTTTGCGTCAGGGTTAGCGAGCTGCTATCAGCGGCGATCGGCGCATCCACTCGTTCTAACGGCACCCCCTGAGTCAGCGATCGTACTGCCTGCAAGGCTTCCTTTGCAGATAGATAACGTTGCGTATGGTCAGCACGCACCATACGACTCAGCACAGCCACCAGCCCATGCCGCAGCGTCGAGCCTGCTGCCTGACCAAACGGTTGCCAAAGGATCTCTCCTGTTTTTGAATCACGGCTTAGTTGCAGCGGATGCACACCCGTCAGCGCTTGAATGCCAATGAGACCGATCGCGTAAATGTCGCTGGCAAGGCATGGCAACCCTTTCACCTGTTCTGGCGGTTGATAGCCCTGCATGTTGGGCACTCTTGAGGGCGCAGCTTTTCCCTGTAACGTCATGAGGGAAAGATGTACATCACGCACGGTGCCGAAATTAGTGAGAGTGAGCTTGCCATCCTGCGATCGACGGATGAAATTATCGGGTCGTACATCCCCATGCCGACAGCATTCACTATGCACCACTGCCAGCAGTTCTAGACACTCCAGCAGCAGTTGCACTACCTGTTCTTCGTGCCAGGGTTGCGGCAGTAGTTCTAGGCTCAAGGAGCCACCGCCAATCAATTCCTGCACCAGATGCAAGCCCTGTTCGTCCTCAAAGCAAGCTAACAAACGGGGTATTTGTCCATGCTCCCCCAACCGTTCTAGCGTTGCGGCTTCGCGCACAAACAGATGCCTCAACGCATAGCGATACGCATCATCATTGGCGGCAGGTAACACATGCTGGATAATGCAATCAGGCTGGCTAGGGCGACGAGTATCCTGCGCGAGGTAGGTTCGCCCCCAGTCGCCGCTCGCCAAAATTTGGTTTACCTGATAACGCCCATCCAGCAGTCGATCGAGTTCTGGATAACTAACTTCAGCAGAAACTAATACGTCTGACATAGTAGTACCGATATAAGCACGATCGCCCTCGATCATCGCCGTAAATCAATCGTTAGCTCAGAGCACGGTATGACGATGCCCCGGCAAACTATAGAGCATTCTCATCCAAGCTATTCTCAGTCTAGACTTAGCATGAGAATGAACGATGACAGGAGGTTAAGTCAAAGGCGTTTAATCTTCCATATACGTGCTTTCAAGCACCAGTCCGGACAAATTCAGAACCCTTTTTGTCACTCAGCCACACTTTTTACCCTTCCGCTTTTCCACCCCTTCACCCTTTCACTCTCCCACCTTCACCTTTCCCCCTTCGCTCTTCACCTTTAAATTGCTGATCAGAAATTGCTGATCAGGGAAAGGTAGTGTGAAAAGATCATAGCCAGGAACCTCAATACCAGCCGTCTTCCTATGCTTTGTGCCGCTACGAATGGACTAACGAGCGTGCCGATCGCGGCGTTTCAGCTTACTATTAAAGCCGTTAAAGCTGCGGTTTGTTTCGCATGACTGATGCCTCCCCCTCCCCATCGGTGCCTGTCGTTCCTCCCAATGCTCTGGAAGGCGATCGCACGCAACCCGATCCCAATCAACAGGTGCGCTTTCGCAATGAAGGGGGCAAACTGTTGCTGCTATTGCCACCTGAAGGCGAGGGTGACGGGCAAAATACAGCCTTTCATTGGACTGAGGTCTGGCAGCAGCTCAAGCAACGGCTAGATGCAGGTGAACGATTTTGGCAACCAGAGACAACGGTGCATTTAATCGCCCGCGATCGCCTGTTGGATGGACGGCAGCTTCAAACGATCGCCGATGCCCTTACCGAAGCCAAACTTCAGCTCAAGCGGGTTTACACTAGCCGTCGCCAAACTGCTGTTGCCGCTGCCACTGCTGGCTACTCGGTAGAACAACAAGCCACTCTGTCACACCTGAACCAGCCGACTCAGGAAGCCGCGCAGACGATGGCAGAACCCCTGTATTTGGAGACAACGCTGCGATCGGGTGCCGACATTCACCATAATGGCACCGTTATCATTCTGGGCGATGTCAATGCAGGAAGCGCTGTTGTGGCAGATGGCGATATTCTAGTTTGGGGTCGCTTGCGCGGCGTGGCTCATGCAGGCGCTAGAGGCAATAACCGCTGCCTGATTATGGCAATGCAAATGCAACCGACCCAACTTCGCATCGCTGATTTTGTCGCTAGACCACCCGAAACGCCCCCTGCTCAGTACCATCCGGAAGTCGCTTACGTCACGCCAGAACGTACCATCCGCATCGCCAGAGCCGTTGATTTTCATCGCGGCGGGAAGGAATGAGGGGAGAGATAAGGATAAGGGATCAGCCTTGAATAGTCCCTCACTTCCGCCTTCTAGATCCTGTCTTCTAGCTTCTTCAAACTAAAATCTTCTCTTCCTAACATGTGTAAAGGCTTTTTCTGATACTGTTGTTTGAACATCAGATACAGAATGTAAAAACAGTCAGTTTCGGTATAGTTAAAGCACCCGGAACCAAGCAATTTAAACAGTAGATGTTTGGCTTTGGGCTAGCAGCATTTCAGTCAGGTAAGTGATCAAAATCGGAGCTGTTTAGCATTTACCGTTGAACGTTTACAGTCTAAGCATCTCTAGCCGTCAGCTTGTTGTCCCCTTCGTTATTTACCGCTGAGTTCATGAGTCGCATTATTGTTGTTACATCTGGCAAGGGAGGGGTGGGTAAGACCACGACCACAGCTAACCTGAGCATGACGCTGGCACGGCGTGGTCGAAAGGTTGCTGTAGTGGATGCCGATTTTGGTCTTCGCAACCTGGATTTACTACTGGGCTTAGAAAACCGCGTTGTTTACACAGCAGTTGATGTCATTGCTGGGCAGTGCCGTTTAGAGCAGGCGCTGGTAAAAGATAAGCGACAGCCAAATTTGGTGTTGCTGCCAGCCGCGCAAAATCGTACCAAGGATGCCGTTAACCCCGACCAAATGAAGCAATTGGTGATGGCACTGGCACAGAGCTATCAGTATGTGTTTGTGGATTGTCCCGCAGGGATTGAAATGGGCTTTCAGAACGCGATCGCCGCTGCCAGAGAAGCCGTTATTGTCACCACACCCGAAATTGCAGCCGTGCGTGATGCCGATCGCGTCGTCGGTTTGCTAGAAGCGAACAACATTAAGAAAATTCAGCTTGTCGTTAATCGCATTCGCCCCGCTATGGTGCAGGCAAACGACATGATGTCGGTCGAGGATGTGCAGGAGATTCTGGCTATTCCCCTGATTGGGGTCGTACCTGACGATGAGCGCGTGATCGTTTCTACAAACAAAGGCGAACCGCTCGTGTTGTCAGAAACCCCATCTCTTGCTGGTAGCGCCTTCGACAATATTGCCCGCCGACTTGAGGGCGAAAAAGTCCCATTTCTCGATTTGAGCGCCAACAATGATGGGTTCCTCACCAAGATCCGCAAAGTGCTGAACAAAAAGCTTTTTTAGGAAAGGCTGAACGCTAAAGGCTAAATTTTTATACTTCATCCTTTATCCTTTCCTGCTTACCTCATCATTTATTCATTCCCTCTTTATCCCTCACCTTGCTCCATGCTGATTGAACTGCTCGAACGCCTGTTTGCTCGCCCCAGTGACAACAGCCGTAGCCAAGTGAAAGATCGCCTCAGGCTAGTGTTGGCGCACGATCGTACTGATATTCCACCTCAGGCACTAGAAGCAATGCGCAAGGAAATTCTGGAGGTCGTCTCTCGTTACGTGGAGCTTGATACCGACGGGATGGAATTTGCGCTTGAAAATAGCGATCGCACCACTGCCCTCATCGCTAATCTGCCCATCCGACGTGTTCGCAATACACCCGAACCAGTAGCAACAGCGCCAACAGACACTACCACTGCCGCTGAATCCACTACTACCGAATCCACTGCCGCTGAATCCACTACTACCGAATCCACTACTACCGAATCCATTGTCTTAGAGTAAGTCGTCTTACCTCACTCCCCATTCCCTATTCCCCCTACCTGTGCTTACTGGCAAAACCAAACTGCTTGGTGTCATCGGTGCGCCGATCGCCCATTCTCTGTCGCCCCTCATGCACAATGCGGCGATTGCTCATCTTGGCTTGGACTACGCTTATCTACCGTTCCCTGTTCAGCCAGGGCATCTCAAGACAGCGCTGGATGGTTTTGCAGCCATTGGTCTACAAGGGTTTAATGTCACCATTCCTCATAAGCAAGCCATCATGCCCTTGCTGACAGAGATAACAGCGATCGCGCAGGCAATTGGCGCAGTCAACACCGTTTGGCATACCGAAAGCGGTTGGAGCGGCACCAATACAGATGTTGAGGGCTTTTTGCACCCGCTTAAACGCTTGGAGCGCGACTGGAGCCAAGCAGTAGCCGTTGTTTTGGGCAATGGTGGCGCTGCCAGAGCGGTCGTTGCAGGCTGTGCTCAACTAGGCTGTGCTGCGATTCATGTAGTAGGGCGCGATCCAGAGAAGTTAGCTGCTTTCCTGTCGAGTTGGGGTGGTTCACCACTGGCTGTAAAGGTACAAGTCCATACGTGGGATGCATTGCCAAACCTTCTACCGCACGCGGGCTTGCTGGTCAATACAACCCCGATCGGGATGTCGCCACAGGTTGAACGATCGCCCCTTAGCCCACCCGTGCTTGACTGCCTTGCACCCCATGCCATCGCGTATGACTTGATCTATAATCCCAGTCCTACCCTGTTTTTGCAGCAAGCGCGAGATCGAGGCGCCACGACAATCGATGGACTAGAAATGCTCGTCCAGCAAGGTGCAGCCGCGTTAGCAATTTGGCTACAGCAAGCGGTTCCTGTCGATGTAATGCGGCGATCGCTTTTGCAACACTTAGGGTTAGGTGAATAGCCCCTGCACATTGTGCTAAGTGCTGCACTCCAAAGGCTGTTCTTCAGCAAAAGCTCTTATGAAGCCGCTTGTCGAATAGGAATTTGAATCGAGAACTCAGTTCCAGTGCTAAGACTAGAGTGGCACTTCAAATGACCGTGATGCTTCTCGGTGATGATTTGATGACTGATAGACATGCCCATTCCAGTGCCCTTACCTGTAGGCTTGGTGGTAAAGAAGGGGTTAAAAATATACTGCCGAATGGCTTCAGGCATCCCCGGTCCATTATCCGCGATCGTAATTTCTGCCCACTCATCTTTCAGTACCGATGTACGAACTGTTATCTGATTTGGCTGGGTTTCAATCTCTTGATAGGTTCGTTTGGCGTTGCTTTCTTCTAAGGCATCGATCGCGTTTGCCAGAATATTCATCAACACCTGATTGAGCGGTCCGGGATAACATTCCACTTGCGGTAAAGCGCCGTAGTCCTTTGTTAACCTAATCTCCGGGCGATCCGATCGTGCTTTGAGGCGATGTTGCAAGATCAACAAAGTGCTGTCGATGCCTTCGTGGAGATTGACTGCTTTGAACTCGGCTTCATCCATGCGCGAGAAATTGCGTAAGCTTAATACGATCTGGCGAATGCGATCAGTGCCAATCTTCATAGAATCAAGCGTTTTGATTAGATCGTCCTGCACAAAGTCCAGATCAACCGCGTCCGCTTCGGCTTGGATTTCGGGTACCGGATTGGGATAGTGCTTCTCGTAAAGCTGGATCAGGTTGAGCAAATCTTGGGAATAATTCCGCACGTGCGTGAGATTGCCGTAGATGAAGTTAACTGGATTGTTAATTTCATGAGCTACACCTGCCACTAACTGTCCCAGGCTCGACATTTTTTCTGCCTGCACCAGTTGCGTTTGCGTCCGCTGTAAATCACGTAGGGTACGTTCAACTGCTTCTCGTGCTTCTGTGATGGCGGCAATCTGAGGCAGACTTGTCCAGCAGGCGATCGCCACACCCACAAATGCAACCGTAATCAGCAAAATGCTAAACAACGCCATATGGCTACCCATACTGTGGCGCTCCAATCCCGCTCTCACCAACCAGCCAATACTGACAGCACTACAGACTAAGACGATCAGAATCGTCACTTGCAGGGCAACCCAGTCAGCCTTAGGCGCGGTAAGGAGCGGGCGATCGCGTTGCTGCCACCAGGTAAGCTGGAAGGGTGCAACGCGTAGACGCGGTAGCCATACTCCAATCAGCCCCACAGCTAACGGTAACGATAAACCAATCACCAAATCCAGCCAGCCCCACGCCAACCCACCGATGACTAAAACAGCAGCCTCAACCCCAAAAAAGCCGAGTGATAACCAAGCCCATTGTGTTTCTGGTCGCTTGCGGCAGACCCATAATCCCCAATGAATTGCCATCATTGACGTTAAGTAGCCTGTGCCCGTCACCATCACAACCCGAGCAACGTCTCCCCACACCAGGCAGAGCAGACTCAGCAAGAGGGTGAAAATCAAGCTGGGTTCAAGTACGCCCCGACGCGAAACAGCAGAAAATACAGGTGGCAAGTAGCCATCTTTTGACAATTGATACAAGATGCGGGGGCAGTTAGAAACAGCCGTTGCAGAACTTAGTAAACAACCCGATGTAATCAAAAAGGTTACTAGCGCGGGAGCCAACCCTCCCCAGAAGGGCTGAGCGGCAGCAACCAAGTTGAGAAAAGCACTATCCCCTAAGCCCGAACCAGTTGCTAACCGCATCACCACCCACGACCCAGCAAAATACACGATCGGGATGAAGCCAGCTGTGACGCTTAAACAACGAAGCGTCACGCTGGGTTGACGGCTGTCGGCAACAAAGGAAGACGCAGTTTCACAGCCATAAACGGCATAAACGGCAATAAAAGACCACTTCATCCAATCGATCGCAGCGATGCCCGTCCAAGCATCTGGCAGCAAACCGGGGCTAGTAGGGGCAAGGCTGAGCCAGCCAATACCTTGCAGGCAAAAGGTAATAAGAAACCCGATCGCTGGAAAGACAAAGAAGGTGTGTAAAATGCCCAGCGTTCGTGTCCCGCTAAACGCCACAATAAAGGGCAAAATAGCAAAGCTAATACGGAGCGGCATTACTGGACATGCAATCCTTAATGGCTCCAGGTTTGCCCTAATCAAGTCCGTCAGAATAATGGCATTCATGGGCGGCACAGAAACCCAACCCAATAAGTAGCCGATCGCGCCATACCGAGCGATCACCGGAAAGCGCTGGAGCAAGCGAGTCGTGTAGTTGGGCGTACCACCAGCCACATCTGGGAAATGCATCCCCAGGCGTTTGACTTGCAGGTTTAACAAAATGCCGACGATCGTGCCAGGTAGCCAAACCCAGATGGCTTGAGAACCTAAAGCAGCATGCATAGCAGGCGCAGTGCCTAGCCACAAAAGTAAGCCGCTAAAACCAAAGCCCCAGGTTTCAAGCGACGTTAAACTGCGAGGCAGTGAGGCAGGAGCTGATGACTGATTCATTTGTGTTTAGAGAAGTAAAGATAAAAATATCGTTTCTATCAATGTTCCCTAACCCCAAAAATGATCCTCATTTGAGACATCTTGCTACAATCGCCAGCCTCAGCCCTGCCGCTATTGACAGCTAATGACTCAACGTCACTTGCGATTAATTGCAAGCATTTGGTTTTATCATCCAGTGTCAATAGCTACTTTGCAACAGGTAAAAGATTAACGTGCAAAATCGTGAGCGATTGACTCGAAAGGCTTGTTCAGCAACGTGCAGCAGCATTAGAACTCTGACGATAATTACCCAGTACAGCGGATGTGATGTAGCGATCACTCCAGCAACCTTCTGCGTTGAGGAGAGGTACGATCATGGCTCCGTTGCACTCCATTTAGGCAGCAATGATCACGTTTAAGACATTTCTTAAAACGGCAGCTAAGGTTCTGCTCGTGTTCATGCTCTTAGCAATCTATCTTGTTGCTGGTTTAGCACTACTTGCCGATTCGTTCTCGCCGTTAGGAGTGCTATTTTTAATCACACTCCACGTACTCTATAGCTGGGGTGTCGTTTGGTTCTACGCCTTTTTGAAAGTGCGCGATCGACCCTTGTGGGCATTGTTGCTCATGCCAGTGCTTACCACCACATCAACAATAGGCATTGTCCTCTGGATGATCTTTCAACCAGAAGCAAAAATCAGAAAGCAAAAGCCTGACTAACCTCTTCTCATTTATGAATGCTGCACTGCCTGAGGATCGCTCGTTAGCGATCGGTTATCAGCGTGGAGGGTTAAAGCATGATCACTCGAACAAAAAACCAGACAGCCCTTACGAGTTGTCTGGTTGCTAGAAAGCAATCGTTTCGATCGTGTAAAACGAGGCTGCTTAGTACGTTTCTACGTGCCAACGACCCGCTTTTTTCAGTTCCCGCTGATACTCCTTCCATTCTCTGCCTGCTTTCGTAGCTTCGACTGAGAGAGCAGCGTCAATACCATCTTCCATGCCTTTTAAGCCGCAGATGTAGACATGAGTCTTGTCTTCTTGAAGCAGCTTGTAAATCTCTTCAGCGTGTTCTGCCACACGATGCTGGATGTACATTCTGCCGCCTTCAGGGTTTTTCTGCTCGCGGCTGATGGCATAGGTAACACGGAAGTTATCAGGATATTTTGCCTGAATTTCTTCCAGCTCTTCCCGATACAGCACATTGGGCGTTGTCGCCACACCAAAGACTAGCCACGCTAACCCCTTGAACTGGTAATCAGGATTAGCTTCCCGCTCCTTGTCTTTGAACATACGCCACAGGTAAGCACGGAAGGGTGCAATACCTGTGCCAGTCGCCATCATGATGATTTTGGCTTCAGGGTCATCGGGTAACAGCATTTCCTTACCTGTTGGTCCAGTGATTTTGATTTCGTCACCGGGCTTCAGGTTGCAAATGTGCGTGGAGCAAACGCCGTAAACCATCTCTTTGGTCTCAGGGTTCTGATATTCAAGCTGCCGCACGCAGAGAGACACGGTTTTGTCATCCACGTCGTCACCATGCCGGGTAGACGCGATCGAGTACAACCGCAGTTTTTCAGGCTTCCCGTTTTTGTCTGTACCAGGAGGAATAATCCCAATACTTTGACCTTCCAGATAACGTAAATCTCCTGCGGAGATATCAAACTTAACGTGCTGGCAAATCCCAATGCCACCTTCTTTAACAAGGGGTTCGTTTGAAACCACCCGTCCGACAAAGGGGCTGTTGGGACGATAGATATTCACGGGAATATCTGTCTTAGCCTTAGCTTGAGTCATAGGCTTCTTGGCTCCTGGTTGGTTACCCTCTCCAGCTTCTACTTTTATCGCAGTTTCTTTCTGTTCTGGGGTAACGTTTCCATTGATTTTAGAATCAGCAGACAAAGGCTGAATACTGACAATCTTGCCACCTAGCCGAGTGATTTGCTGCATCACTTCGTTCATGCGGCTGTAAGGCACATTAATAAATGTGCTGCCGCTTTGACGAATGGAGTAATTGGTGCGATCGGTTTCACTATTCTGCCGCAGCCCTACCACCTCGTATCGATACATACGGCTACCAAAGGCTGTCTTGGCAGTGCCGCCCACCGCGCTCAAATTGTACATTTTGCTTGCTCTCTCAGAACCAAATCTACTTGCCAAATCTAACTTTTTATTGTGCCCCATCTTGGTCGCAGGCGGGGGCGCTTCTGTGAAGTAGCGTTAATCAATGCAACAATCGACGAGGCGATCAGGGCGACCGTGTTGCTTCAGTAAACTAGCAGCACTATGATAGCGAACGACCAGCGACCAACCAAGCTTAAGCGAGAGTACTCTGCGATCGTCATCAACGCACCCGCCTTGAGCGAAAAATCAATTCAGACGAAGCCTTGTAGTGATGATCCCGTTTTTGGTAGGATGATAATAGCGGTAGTATTAAATACTTACCCGACTAGCTCAGAGTCTGCTAAGGCTAGATGTAATCTTATTGCTTTTTTGATTACTCTGCATCTGAGTCACGTTGTGTGAGAATTTTATAGTAGGCGATCGACAGCATCCTGCATGAATTATTGCTTTTCAAAAGTAATTTCAAAGGGTGCGATCGTCAGTTTACCGCCAATGCAGCTTAACTCAAGACACAGTTAGTAGAATCTTTTCGCTTAGAGGAAACCTATGACCAGTAAGCCAGACCGCGTGGTTCTGATCGGCGTTGCCGGAGACTCCGGGTGCGGTAAATCCACCTTTCTGCGCCGATTAACCGATCTGTTCGGGGAAGATTTTGTGACAGTAATCTGCCTGGACGACTACCACAGTCTGGACCGGAAGCAGCGCAAAGAAACTGGAATCACCGCACTCGATCCACGAGCCAATAATTTTGACCTGATGTACGAGCAGATCAAAGCGCTCAAGCACGGCGAAACGATTGATAAGCCTATCTACAACCATGAGACAGGCTTGATTGACCCACCCGAAAAGGTGGAACCCAACCACATCATTGTCGTTGAAGGGTTACATCCGCTGTACGACGAGCGCGTACGTGGCTTGCTGGACTTTAGCGTTTACCTTGACATCAGTGACGAAGTTAAGATTGCCTGGAAGATTCAGCGCGATATGTCGGAGCGGGGTCACACCTACGAAGACGTGCTGGCAGCGATCAACTCCCGTCGTCCCGACTTCAAAGCCTATATCGATCCACAAAAAGAGTTTGCGGATGTGGTGATTCAGGTCTTGCCCACTCAACTTATCAAGGACGATACAGAACGCAAGGTATTGCGAGTGCAGATGATCCAGCGCGATGGCGTGGAAGGATTTGAGCCAGCTTATTTGTTCGACGAAGGTTCAACGATCGATTGGGTTCCTTGTGGACGCAAGCTGACCTGCTCCTATCCCGGCATTCGGATGCACTACGGACCAGACGTTTACTACGGGCACAGTGTTTCGGTACTCGAGGTCGATGGGCAGTTCGACAAGCTTGAGGAAGTGGTCTACATTGAGCAACACCTCAGCAAAACCTCTGCCAAGTACGAAGGGGAGCTAACCGAACTGTTGCTACATCACCGCGAGTATCCTGGCTCTGCCAATGGCACAGGCTTGTTCCAGGTCTTGACAGGTCTTAAAATGCGGGCGACTTATGAGCGTTTGACCGCAACAGAGGCTAAAACCAAGGTTGCAGCGAGAGTCTAGTACTGGCGCGATCATAAAGCGAAAGAAGGGACGGCTTAACGTCCCTTTTTTGTTAGCTTGATTGGGTGCGATCGTCAAGAGATGATGATTTAAAGGACAACCCCGTCTATTTCCCTTTCCTATCTCATTGCCTGGTCGTCTCACCGTGCCCAATCGGTGCTTCTCCAAAGAATGAAAAAGAGGCAACTGGCGAGTAAGGCACCAAGATTCCATTTGATTGCGTTCTTGAAGAGAGTTTGCTTTTGGGCAGCGCGATTTTCATTGATCTGAGACTGCACTCTAGATCGCGCAGCCGTTAACCGTGACAAGATATCTGCTTTAAGCGCCTGAGGATCTTTAGTTGGATCGATCGAAATGCCTGCTTTGGTGGCTAGTGCTCGAATGTCGCTCGCGCTACTTTGGCTCAGTTGCCCTTCAACTTTCTTGAATTGGGAAAGTTGCTGTTCTGTTTGTCGGCTCACCTGCTGATCATTCTGAAAGTCAAGACGGGCTGTGCCAAGAACACCCAGCGGGATAACTAGTAGACAGACGATCGCCAGCACCAGACAAAGCCACGACAGCACCTTCAGCAGAATTTTTTCGAGCTGAGTGCGATCGTGGTATTCACCAAAAAATACGAGCGTCATGCCCAGCAGCGGTACAATCACGCGCTCAATCAGCGTACCGAGCGTTTGCACCTCCCAAGCAGGATTTGTAAACTTCGGGGGATACAGCACTTGGATGAAATCCATCAGCGCATAACCAAGCAGCCCGTAACCAATCCAACGAAAGCGATAGATGGAGCGATTGTCAGTCGTCGATTCAGTCATGAAGCTGCTTTCTCAAATAACACAACGCAGATAGTTTGGCAGTAAATCAGCCTTCGTCATCGTCCTGTAAAAAACACTGAATGTCGATGCTTTGATACTGCCATTAGCGATGGTAGAAACGGCTTTTTAATACATAACGATCTTATTTGGATTGTGAGAAAGGATTCCACTGAAATCCTCTCTCACAAAGACTCTCAATCTCACAAGTGCTTTAGGACTGCTATATATGGGGTTTTAAAGGGATGGAAAGTTGGGTTGCCACCAACGGTACCAGTCAAACCAGGCATTTTCTAACGTTTTGTAAGCGGTGTCTAACTCAGCAGAGCCAGCGTTTGCGATTAGCGGTACAGACATCAGCGTCCAGAGGCAGCGGCGATCGAGCAGCGGTTGCTGCCCCAAAAGCCAGGGCAAGAGGCGATCAAACGTAAGGTCATGAGTGCGGTGATTTTGCACAAACTGTTGGGCTGTGACTGTACTTTCGCCACGGGGACTGATGCAAGCACTCAGGTAGGCGCGTCCCTGATGCGGTAACACACCATAGAACCCGATACCTGGCTGATATTTCATGACTAGCCGAGCATTATCCTGCCGAATCGGAGTGAAAACGAAGAGAAAGCGATTTACATCACCATCGCTCGTCATGTAGCGTAGCGCCATAGTGAGAGACTGTGCGTTGCGACGATACGGATACTCACGACTGGCGATCGACCCTGAAATCGGCTCAAGGGGCTTGCTGGGTAACGATTGCCATTGGGTCAACGGAACACTGACAGGCAGGCTGTAAGACGGCTGTGTATTGGTTACCTTGGGTGTGAGAGCCGCCTTGCCCATGATGTACAAAGCACCGCTGCAAGTTAACACCAGTATTGACAGGCGAAGCGGTTGCCAGAGATTAGCCATTGGAAGAATTGCCTGTATCGGTCACGGATGGCGTTGTACGCAGGAAGGCAAACCAGCAAAAGCCGCCAAACAGCCCTACTGCGATCGCCGCGAAAATGAGTGAACCGTCGCCCGTATGCCAGTAATCAAAAGCGTCTTTTTGTGAGAATGCTACCAGCACTGCCATCAAACCCACTCGTGCAGCATTTACTAGAAAACCAATTAAGACCGCCAAGCCGACTGTGAGGCATTGCTGCACACGCGATCGTGGTGCAAAGAGCAAGACAACCAGCACTGAGATATATAGCATCTGCAACATACTCTGAATGCCAGAGCACGCGCCATAGACATCTACCCGACCCGTTGGCAGCAGTAATGATAGCCCCTCGCGACGCACATCAAACCCTGTATACCAGAGCATAAACGTGGCTGCCTGAGCCGTTAACTTGGGCAGATTCAGCAGCTCTAGACCCAGTTCAAGCAGTGGATTGAGCGTTAGCAAGGCAAAAAGGAACAGCTCTTTCCAGTACTGGTAAAGCCCGTGTACACCAGAGGCAAGCAGCCCCAGCCCCAAGACGGTTATCAGGGGAAACGCTCGCATAAAGGAGCCTGATTCGGGCAAGGTTGAACTGAGCAGCAGCAGCCCTAGCAACACGCTACCCCCGATCGCCACCCCGATCGCGCCACTCTGTAAAATTAGCGCGTGTCGCCGTTCCCATAGCAAAAGACCAACCACCCCCCATAACAGTAGACAGGTCGAAAATAGTTCCTGTGATAAGGCTGGATTACTATTGCGACCCAACAAAGTTAAATGGAGTGCCACCATAGCAGCCCCCGTGCTAACCAGCCAAAAAGCGGTTGTTTGGAGACGATTCAATCGATCCATCATAAGTACTAAACTTGGCTAACTTCTTGGACTAACGTTCTGACCAAGCAAAAAGAGCTGGACTAATAAACGCTTTAGCCTACAGCAGACTGTAAAGCGGTAAAAGGGTGAATAGGCATAGCTTCAGATGGAACCGAGTGTAAGAAAGATTGACGAGCGCCGCTCGGTCGCCAATTACTGTCAAACAATACCTTCAACGTTAATAAACTGCTCTTAGTAGCTGCCAATTCTAATTAGTGTCTGCTAACGCAGGTATCAAAAGCACTCATTTACAGAAGTTTCATACTCAATCGTCATGTAGTTTTGAAGCATTAGCTGAGTTAAGAATAATCAACGGGACTGAACTAAAGATGCCAGCACAATCTGTTCACTAGCAACTTTAAAGCCTTAATCTCACTTTTTTAGTCTAGTCGTGTCACCAAACACCTAAAAATAAACGGTTTAGAGTTTTATTGTGAGGGAAATTAACGTTGCGAACTTATTGCCGTCGCGCTTTAAATTCAACCACTAAAATTACCAAAGTAAGCTAAATCCATCGTTCAACTTTAAAGGACTGGCTATATGATAAATAGCGTCGCAACTGTCTCACGTTAGGGATTCCTACCCTTAGGATTAGCCACCTTCAGGATCAGAGCCATGAATGAAGCTGATAGCCCAGATCAACAAATTGAGTCTATGTCAATTGAGCCAACCGAGAGCACTGTGGTAAGTGAGCCGCTCCCATCAGAGGTGACACCAGCACCAATTGAAGGATCAGAAGGTTCGACTCAAGACTGGCAAACTGTTGATTTTCCTGGGGCAATGAGCGTCGATGCCCTTCCACATGAAGCCGTAGAAGGATGGCAGCTAGAAGGAAACCCTATAGAACGTCAGGACAACGTAGTTGCGTCAGGAGTCATCCACTACAGCAGTGCTGAAATTAATCCTGCGGCTACCTACATTGGCACGAGTCCTCTGGAAAGCGCTGAAGGTATGGCAACGCTGCCGCTACAGCAGCAAGCCACCCTACATGATCGACTGACACAAGCAGAGACAGCGTTGGAGCACCTGTCTGACGAAGAACTGGCAGCACGCCATCGATCGCAAGCAGTAGGCAACCTCCTAGAGAGCACAGGCAACAGCGGTCAGGAGCAACCCTTAGACTCAGCACAGGAGAGGCTTCAGCAGCTTTTGCAAGAACTAGAGCGATCGCACCAGACTGCTCAGCGGCAGCAAATTTTGGTAGAAACACTCACCGAGCAACTAAGCAGCAGTCAGGAACGGATTGCCCAGCTAGAGCGTGATTGCGCCCTGGCTCAGCAGCGCCACAACGAGCAAGTTCAACAAGTGCTGCAAGCAGAGAACACCTGTCGCGACCTACGGCTGCGGCTGCATCGCCAACAGCAACAAACCCTTCAGTTTAAAGCGGCGTTAGAAAAAAGCCTTGAAATGCCTGCTGTTTACGGGCATCCAGCCATAACGGACATTGCCCTAGCTGGTCATGCAACTGTACCAGATGCCTCTGCACTATTGCCTAAAAATTCACCGGTCAAGCCCTGGTCACTGGCAAAGACTTTACAGGACACAACAGACGCTGCCGATCGACCCGATCGATTGTTCAAACTCTTGAATCCTGACGCTTCGGCACTAGGACAGGATGGTTCAGAGGCAAAACTGACAACACCGTTCAGCGGGCAGTCTGAGCATGAGTCAATGGCTGCGTCTGCTGATCTGCGATCGCCGCTAGACTCTGAAGATCCGCAGTTCGTCAACCATTTGATGCAGCTCATCTTTCCCGTTGCTAAGACGCAGCCATTAGACCTACCAACTGCTTTGCTTCAGCCAGCACCACATTTTGACCTTGCTCCCTTCTCAGAGGCAAGTCTAGAGGCAGAATGTGTGGATGCTGACTCGTTATCCCCATTGGAAGTCCCTGGTTCAATGCTGTTTGGTTTACCCGATCGCCCTTTAGAGCAGCAGCAACCTGACGTTAGCTCATTCAGCCCAAGCACGATCGCCAACACCTCACTATCCCCCTTGCCCGATAGCAGTGCCACTGATCCCCTTTGGGATAACCTGGCAACACTTATCGATCTACCACTGCAAACCGATCTACCACTGCAAGCCGAAGATTCCGATCTGGTTACTACAAACATCGATCGTCCGCTCGAATCAGTTGATTCCGCTCAAATGAACCTTGCTTCGGGTAGCGCAAATCTGGTGCCGACAGACAAGCAGCCATTACCAAGCGTACCGACCAGCACAACAGCTATTCCACCCATCTTTGCTACAGATGCATCACCGTTGGAAGATGCAGCCGACGCAGCAGCCTCGCAGACGGCTTGGACATGGCGCGATCGACTGGTCAATGCTGGGAAGATAGCGCGATCGAGTGATACCGAAACAGTGGCTCAAGCTGACACCGACGTAACGCTAGACGTTGCTGGTCAAGCTGACCAGGTGGGGATGCCACAGCCAGCACAGACTGTTAGCCGTTCCACAGTAGCATCCCCATCGTTTGCAGTACTACCCTCGCCGATCGTGTATCCCCTTCGCCCAGCCAAGAAGCTAGCGTCGTTGGCGGCTGTGGATTTGCCCATGTTTCCCAAACGGTAAAAAGATGACAGGAGTTAGTGAAAAAGCATGATTGGGGAGCGGTCATGGCAGCATCACGCTCCAGTTGAGCCAATAGGTATAGCTGAAGGCTGAAGGATTAAGTAGCACCTTTACCAGAAGCCGAACTGGGAACCCCAACTGTTCTAACTCTGTCTTCAATTGCCACAGTAGACAAACGTCACCCGATCGGCGCATGAGCTTGTTCTTCTGAGGCTTCTGTGGCTCTCAACTGCACCATCTGGGGTCGCCCAACACCATCTGTCCAGGTATAGCTTTGAGCCAACAGCCACAGCCATAAGCCTGGAAACTTCGGTTCCAACCAGGGCTGTACTTGGCGTAGAAGTGCTGGAAACCAGCTACGCACCAGACTGCTGATAAAAGCGGTAATGGTGAAGTCGAGGTAGCTGCCTAGCCAGCGACCAAAGTCTAACGCTCCTGCCATATCCCAGATCCATAGCAACAGCTTCGGATTCTTCCAGGCAGCCGTGAGCGCCATGCGGTTAAATGTGAGCCAGTCAACCCGATCTTTAATAAATGCTTCGGCGATCGCAGGGGGCTGCTCTCCCAGAATGCCAAAGAACGTGTTGAGCATGGCGTTTACCCTCTCAGGCGGCAGGTTGCGCCCCGTGGGCACCATCATGCCTCTAGAAAAAAGCCAGGTGACAGCCACATTACTCTGATAGGCACGGATTTGATTAAGGTGTTTGGCACTCAGCAAATCGTGCTTCAGAGCTGTGTCAAGCAAAAGCGTTAACCGGGGTAGGTTTCGTACCAGTGACCCAAAACCGGTAAAGATGAGCGGTGATTGCAAAGATGCCGCATCGCCCAAGGCGATCAGGCGATCGACTGCCACCGCACGATCGCTCCGTCCCGTTGTAAAGTGCCCTGGAATATAGCCAAAGGTAGGTTTCTTCCAGACCAGTTTGTCCACATCGCAGCGGCGATACTCCGGCAAGATTGTGAAAAAGTCTTCGTACATTTCTAGCAGTGAGCCAGGGTTATCAGGATGCACCCGATGGTAGTGAAACAGATAAAACGTTAGCTCTTCGCCATCGGCTGGAAACAGTTCCCAGATCAACTGCCGCCCCCGCGAAATGTCACCATGACTGTTGAGCACATCGCCGTAACAAGACTCCCACACACCTGGTTCAAAGCCGCTAGCAATGACCGCTCCAACGGTCGGACAAACGCTATCAAACGCCCGCCCGCCATTTAGTTGCCATGCGATCGGCGATGCCGTACCCATTGCATCTACCAACAGCCGCCCACTCACCGATCGCACCTCGCCCGTTGGTAAGTGCTTGGCTTGCACCGTTACCTGAGCGCGATCGACCTCAGCACGGCAAAATTCGGTTTCATCCCAAATCTCGCCGCCATAGCTCCGTAGTTTTTCGCCACAGGTTCGCAGCAGCTTTTCAGCATCTAACCCTACGTTCAGCACCGTTGGCGTATGGAGCACAGGCGCTTTTGCTGCCGATGGATTGTTGGCATCAAAAAACTTGTGAAAGCCATCCACATATTCTCTAGCAATGACACTCTCAAACTCGTTAGGCGTGAATAAACCTAAGTCAATCAGGCTTTGAAACTCACTGCGCGAAATGTTCCATTCTCGGTTCATCTTGCCAAAGGGCAACCGCTCCAGCAGCAGCACTCGGTAGCCCAACTTTGCCATCACTGCCGCGTGGATTACACCCAGCGCACCACCAATGTAGATCAGGTCGTAAGAGGATGAGGGGTATAGCTTGCTTCCGCCTTGCAGTAGGGTGTGAGGTGAGGGGGCAGAGATTAAGCTTTGATCTCCTCTCTCCTCGCCTCTAAACACTACCTGTTTGGGCTGCTGCGGATTTTGCACGCCTTCGCGCCAACGCTGCTCCCACCAGTACACGCGGGTTAGGTCATACTCACCGTTAGGCATCTTTTGAAAATACTTGACAGTGAGAGGATATTGCTCTGCTAACGCAGCAAAAATGGTTTGACAAGACAGGTCGATCGCAGGCGGTTGGGGATACTGATTGGGAAAGTGATCGCGCAACGCTTGCGTCAGTTGCGTTAGCAAAGACTTTTCTTGAGGCGCTGGCTGCTCTGTCCAGCGAAAGACCTTTAGATAAGTCGTTCGTTGTAGCGACCAGACAAAAATTGCTAGTTCAGCCGCTACTGGCTGAGTTACAACCTGTATTTCTGGAGTGCGTGTAACCTGATGTGTAGCCTGAGAGAACAACAGACGCACGCCACTAGGAGTAATGGCTTTGACTCCTGATTGAGGCTCAAAGCTCCGCTGTAGCCAGACTTTAACAGCCTCTACGTCTGGGGTAGGGACTTCAATGTAAAGAACTTCCTTCATTTAGGGGAGCTAAGCTTCAATGAACTACTAAAAAAGACAGGTTAAACACTGGTAAAAGTGCGCTAAACTTCAGTTCACATCAATGACTTAAGAAACTTTACAAGTTTCTCATAAATCATTCAGGGTTCCTGCATCAATCGCTTTACTCAACCTGCCATGAACTATCCTATTCCAGCAAACACCCCAGAAGTTGGTACTTTTCGACAGAAGTTTGTTGATGAAGAGTTGATTGCTACTGCGATCGTAGGGGTCGTTGATGTGGCACGTTCTAAGGGGCAGTCGTTAGAAGACCTGATAACAGAGGTTTTAGCAGATGATGCGTTGCTTGATTATCAGCAGCGGCATCGGTTGAGCGAGATTATTGCTGTCGCCTGGGAAAGCCTGGTCTAATGAAGGAGTTACTTGTAAGCAACTGCAAAGAATTGACATAAAAGACACTCCTCGTTCTTCTAAGTTCAAAAGCTATCAGCAGCTGATGCATCCGTTTTTTGCATCAAGGTTATTGTCGTGACCGTTTGCCGATAATTCAGACATTTCAGACTTTAGCTCGGTAGACTGAGAGGAGTGTTCGCCACCTGCAAAAATGTTTAGCTGTATTTTGCAACCCTCATGCATGAGCTAAGTCAGAGGATCCTCCGTCTCTGGCGTGAGCATGTTGAAACGCGAATGCTAACGTTGCTAACGACGGTTCGTGTGATCAGTTTACTGATTGCTCTGTTTGCTCTATGGGGCTTTTATGAGATTGCGGCAACGGTCTTTGGGCAGCAAACACAGTCGATCGACATTCGTCTCTTACTGGCGCTCCAGCAATGGCACACGCCCTTTTTAGACCAGGTGATGGGTGTGCTGACCAACATTGGCAGTGTCTCTGTACTGCTAGCGGCAAGTTTGCTCATAGCAACAGTTTTACTTTGCCGTAAGCGACAGGCAGAAACAGTAACGCTGGCGATCGCGACGATCGGCGCGTTTGGTCTGAACGCTCTACTCAAACTTCTGTTTATACATGCTCGTCCAGCCTTTTGGCAGCAAACCGTTGAAGTGAACATCTCCAGTTTCCCCAGCGGTCATGCCATGATGTCTCTTGTGGTTTTTGGCATCATTGGCTATTTGCTGGCAGCCCAAGTACCGCGCTGGAGAGCCACAATCGCGACTATTACGGTTTTGCTCGTTGGCGCGGTCGGCTTTAGTCGGCTTTACTTTGGCACGCATTGGCTCACAGATTTAGTGGTTGGCTATGTGGCTGGCACCGTTTGGCTCGTTGCCTGCATCCTTAGCTTCAAAAGCTGGAAACGCCGCTATCGATCGCGTCCTAAAACCAACAAGCGCCCTTTACCCTCCATATCCAGCCGGAAGTAGGACGAAGCCAAAAGGCTGAAGGTAGCGCTCAACACTCGTCACTCAAAACTTAAAAACTCAAAACTTTCTATGCCTCCTGCTGTTTCACTGCAAAATGTTTACAAAACGTTTGACAAAGCCCCTGTTGTCAACAATCTTTCCTTTGAGCTACAAGCAGGTGAGATGTTTGGCTTGCTGGGACCGAATGGTGCCGGTAAATCGACCACCATTCGGATGCTGACAACGCTGACAAAACCCTCAGAAGGGCAGATTCAAGTGGCAGGCTACGATGTGGTACGCCAACGATCGCAGGTCAAGCAGCAAATTGGTGTTGTCCTCCAGCAGATCAGCGTGGATAGTGATTTGTCTGTTTGGGAGAACATGGAATTTCATGGGCGGCTGCACCATATTCCCAAGGCTCAGCGCCAGAAGGATATTGATCGCTGGCTGGAGTATGTAGAATTGAGCGATCGGCGTGATGACCTTGCCAAAACGCTCTCTGGTGGCATGAAGCGCCGTTTGCAAATTGCCCGCGCGCTCCTGCACCAACCCGATATTTTGTTTCTTGATGAACCCACTGTTGGTCTCGATCCTCAAACCCGTCGCCGTCTTTGGGAAATTATCCGCGACTTGAACAAGCAAGGCATGACAATTCTACTCACCACTCACTACATGGATGAGGTGGAATACTTGTGCGATCGCATTGGCATCATGGATGCGGGCAAACTAATTGAACTGGGCACCCTGCAAGACTTCCGACAAAAGCATGGCGAAGGGCTGGTCATGAAGCAAACCAACGATCGCTGGGACTACAAATTCTTTCCCACTGTGGATGAAGCTAATGTCTACCTTGACCAGCAACCCGACAAAACTGGCATGATGGTAAGACCGTCCAATCTGGAAGATATCTTTGTCGAACTGACAGGGCGGAATCTGGATTGAAGGCGCAGCAAGGAGAGCAGAGGAAGCAAGGGAGCCAGAGGAAGCAACGGGTAAAAGCAGCGTTTTAAGTTGTGTAAGCTTTACTCCTCCTAGAAAAATCTTCTGAACCACGCTTCTATTGCCCTAGTGACTCCTCGCGTAACCGTTCTCCGTGCTCCCTGCCACCTCCGCTTCCCCTGCTCTTTTGCCTTTTACCTTCTGCCATGCCTCGCCTTGCCAGTAAAATCGAAGCCATCTTGTACTTAAAAGCGCAACCATTGACTGTGGCAGAAATTGCCGAATTTGCTGCGTGCGATCGCGAGACAGCCGAGGAAGGCTTGATGGAACTTATGGCAGACTATGCCCATCGCGAAGGTGCGCTCGAAGTTGCCGAAACGCCTAACGGATATACTTTACAGCTACGCGAAACTTATCATCACCTTGTCCAGACATTAGTGCCTGCGGATTTAGGAGTTGGTGCCCTGCGCACCTTGGCGGCGATCGCCCTTAGAGGTCCCATTTCGCAAACGGAGTTGGTCGAACTGCGCGGTTCTGGCGCGTATCAGCACGTCCCGGAACTCGTCGAGCTTGGCTTCGTCCGTAAACGCAGGCAATCGGATGGTCGCTCTTATTGGCTACAGGTGACGAACAAGTTTCATCAATACTTTCAAATGCATCAACTGCCACAGGAGTTTGACCAACACGTTAAAGCAAAACCCTGATCGGTAAGCAAGTGACGTATGAGGTGCCTATCTTATCTCAACCCGTAATATTTCTGAGGTACGAGCGCTGATGTCATCACCTCACCATAAGTGTACGGGTTGCAGTTAAGGCGAGAAGTGTCAAAATAGTTTGAAACGGATACCTACCTAGCACATGGTCTTTAACCCTAACAGCGCGAATTTTCTCGGTGCCGACGTTGAAGAAAACGAGTCAAACGAACTGCTGAATTACCTTCAGCATCAGCCCCCTGAAATACTCGCTCAGGTGGCGAAGCTAGTGACCCTAGACGTAAAGCAAATTATTTCGCATAACGTGCAGGGGCTCGTGGGAATGTTGCCATCCGAAGCGTTTAATGTCAAAATCACGACCGATCGCGACAATTTGGCTGGTCTATTAGCCTCTGCTATGATGACAGGCTACTTCCTCCGCCAGATGGAGCAGCGCATGGAGATGGAAGATTTGCTTGCAGGCTCTTTGTCGATTCCATCAGAAAAGCCTGATTGCCCTTAGTGTCCCATTTATTTTCTGCCGCCCTACCTCAAACTAATGCCAGCCGCTTACAAACCCCTCATAGCGGCTACCACTGGGATGGCAGCGATCGTCGCTTTTTTGAAGGTTGGTACTACCGCGTCACGCTACCTGATAGTGGACAGACGTTTGCGTTTATGTACTCGATCGAAGATGCGATCGGCGGCAAACCCCATAGCGGTGGAGCCGCACAAATCCTCGGTCCCAACGACGAATACCTCTGCCGCACCTTTCCTAACGTGCATACGTTTTGGGCATGGAAGCACACACTTGGACTGGGACATTGGGGCAAGGTGAGAGGCGCTAGCGGTCAGCAGTCAGCAGTTAGCGGTCAGCAGCTCGATACTCAAAATTTTCCCTTTTCCCCTACGCCCCTATCCCCGCCCGTTCTGGGAAGCAAGCTACATCCCCTCGCGCCTCGCTATCTCCCGCCAGAACAGTTCACTCAACAGATACAGGAAGGCTACCAGGCAACAGCGACCTGGCATCAGGGCAGCTTGCAGGAGCCATCAGGGGCTTCAGCACAGTGGGAGTATCGCATTCAGCCAGTTTATGGGTGGGGCAATGCAGCCGGTCAGCAACAATCAACAGCAGGCTGGCTCTCGTCTCTGCAAATCTTTGAACCAGGCTGGCAGATACTCATGGCGCATGGGTTAGCAACGGGCTGGATGGAGTGGAATGGCGATCGCTACGAGTTTGAGAACGCCCCAGCCTACAGCGAAAAAAATTGGGGTGGTGCCTTTCCGCAAAAGTGGTTTTGGCTCAACTGCAACAGCTTTGAAGGGGAGCCTGACTTAGCGTTGACAGCAGGAGGCGGTCGTCGAGGCGTGCTGTGGTGGATGGAATCGGTAGCAATGATTGGGTTGCACTATCGCGGCACGTTTTATGAGTTTGCCCCCTGGAATGCTCAGGTGCATTGGGAGATTCAGCCCTGGGGCAACTGGCGAATGTGGGCAGAAAATAGCCAGTTCACGGTGGAGCTAACGGGCACGACCGATCTTCCTGGTACGCCGTTACGTGCTCCCACAGCCGATGGCTTAGTATTTGCCTGCCGAGACACAATGCTAGGACAGATTACCCTGAAGTTGATTGATCGCCAACGCCATACCACTCTACTGGAAGCTTACAGCGATCGTGGCGGACTAGAAACAGGCGGCGCACCCTGGGATGGTGTTTGGAAGAGCGCTGCTTAAGAAACGAAAAAATCCCACAAACTAGCTGAATCGAGTCACCTTAGTTAGCCATCGTTTAGCTTAGGGAACAATGCTATAGAAAATACTTTAGACCGACAAATTTCTTAAAAGGAGGCATTTCGGAGGGCTACGCAAATTAGTGACATTCATCCTTATCATTGCTACTTCTGTTCTTTAGTTATCGTATCCTGCATATGCGATTTCCAATAGCATCTCAATGTAAAGCTTGATCTAAATAATGCTTATGTTGCCGTAAATTCGGCTGTTGATACTCTCCCTGAACAATTTTCAAAGTTCTCTCAGAAGTCTTCTCAGTTTCTAAAAAAGTGTTTTTTAAGTACGCCAGATAAGGGGATCAATGAGATCAGTTGTAACTTCCTCAAAAGTAGCGTTGAAGCGGGAACAGTAGCCCCTCCATGTTACACAGCAGATGCATTAGCCACCTCCGTTCTTCCACCTGCTGTGACTCTAGCACCAGTTTGCAACTATTTGGATTTTGCTAAAGCTGGTCAAAAAGCAGCCAATGTAATTGTTCATTAAATACTGGGAGTAACTATGACAGACAATTTTCCTCAAACTGTACAGAGTGTAAAAAATACTCTTGATGGCTTCACAAATGAGGCAATCAATGTCGCAACTGTTGAAGCAAAAAGTACGCTTAACAAGCTACTGCATGTGATGGGAAATTCGGGGCAAACGCTCAACAATTTAGCGAGCAACTTGAATCAGCCTGTTAGTGGTCTAAACGAAGCCACAACAAAGCTCAACACCTCTATGCTAGAAGCAACGGATGGAGCAGTTAATATAATCACTGAGACAACTCATCAAGCAGCAAGTGCAGTTAAAGAAACGGCTGCTCAGGCAACAGGTACACTGAATGGGGCAACCAACATTGTTGTTCATAAATTAAATAATGCTACAAGTTCTATTACTCAAACGGCAGAAAAGACAAAGTTTGCATTGGATGAAACATTGCAAAAAACAGAGCAACTAAGTGGGGCAATTTCTAATAGCGTTCAAGATGTTGTTGCTACTTCAGTAAAAATGTGGATGGCAGAACATCCAATTGTATCCTGGGTTATGGCTCACCCTGTATGGACGATTGCCTTAGTTCTGCTTCTACTTTTCCTTTGCTGGGGTTTGCTTGCAGCAATAGCTCAATTCACTCAACAAGTTTGGTTGTTTATTTTACAAGCACCACTAAAGTTAACTCAGTCATTAGCGAAAGGTACATTTCAATCGCTTAAGCGTTTTGAGATTCTCCAGCCAGCCAAGTTGGAAGGTCAAGGAAATGTTCAGAAGCGGCTACACGAAATACTAAATCACTTAGAGTTATTGCGCCAAGAACAAGAGGTATTAATGAAAGAGATGCATTCGATTTTAAGTTCTAAGAGTTGAAGGCAGACCATCATAGAAGCTTTGAGTGGTTGTGCCACAAAGTTTAATGTCTTATTTTCCGCTCAGGTCCTTGAAGGTGATGAAGAATGGCGGCGGCGCAGTAGTTCGACCAGGGTTGAAAAAGTGGCGGGGATAGGCGCGATCGCGATGACAGGCATTCCTGACACGGGATGCTCTAGTTGCAGCCGCCAGGCATGAAGTGCCTGCCCTGCCAGCTTCACACCGACCGATTTCCCTGCACCATAGACCATATCACCCACGATCGGATAGCCCATTTTGGCACTATGCACTCGAATTTGGTGAGTGCGTCCGGTTTCAAGCGCAAACTGCATTAAGGTGTAGTTTCCCAGCCGTTCTCTGACTTGCCAATGCGTGACGGCACGGCGACCACCTTTTTCTTCGGGAATAATTGCCATCTTTTTACGATCGATTAAATGGCGACCAATCGGCAGGTCGATCGTGCCACTCTCGGCAGCAGGCGCACCATGAATCACTGCCAGATAGTCTCGTCGTGCCGTCTTTGCTTTGAGTTGCGCTTGCAAATGTTGATGTGCCTGATCGGTCTTAGCAACGACGATCGCGCCACTCGTATCTTTATCCAACCGATGCACAATGCCGGGACGCTGCACGCCACCAATGCCCGCCAAATGGTCACAATGTGCTAGCAACGCATTCACCAATGTACCGCCTTCATGCCCTGGAGCCGGATGCACGACCAATCCCACTGGTTTATTGATAATCAGCAAATGATCATCTTCGTAAAGAATGTCCAGAGGAATGTCTTCTGCCTGAAGGTCGAGCGGTTGGGCATTGGGAATGGTGATCTGGAGGCGATCTCCTACCTGCACCGTCAATTTCTTAGAGGTACAAACCTGCCCATTCACCGCTACTTGCCCTTGTTCGATGAGCTTTTGGGCATGCGAGCGCGAGATGTCTGGCAATGCTTCCGAAAGGTAGCGATCGAGGCGCTGGTGTGACTTCTCCTCAGGAGCACCGTCTGAAGATTCAACCTGTAATGCAATGTGTGAGGACAATTTCTAACCCTTGCTCAAGAAACTCAATGATGTCTAACCTGCAAGCAATACAGCAGCCAAATTGCTTTGAAAATTGTTGATGTCGCTTGTTTACTTAACCCTAGCGCATAGCCAGCAACCCCAAAAACTGTCCGTGTTAGACTTCGAGCAACATGGCTCACCGGAGCCAGGTAATTGTGATGACGGCAAAACATCCTGAAACGTCTACTTCCAGCACTCAGCTTTACGATCGCGATTTCTACCTCTGGCTCCAGGAGACCGCACAACTGCTGCGGAACGGTGAGTTTGACAGACTTGACATAGAAAATCTGGTCGAAGAAATTGAGAGCATCGGCAGGAGTGACAAACGTTCGATTGAAAGCAACCTTGAAATTGTTTTGATGCACCTGCTGAAATACAAATACCAGCCAGAGCAACGCTCTAACAGTTGGCGCTTAACGATCTTTGAACATCGCGGTCGACTAAGAAAAGCGTTTCGTGAAAGCCCTAGCTTACGTCCTTACGTTACGACTGAGTTTGAGGACTGCTATCGCAACGCTCGGAAAAAAGCTTCGATTGAAACTGGCTCAACCATCGCCACCTTTCCCATCGACTCACCCTTCACGCCTGAACAGGCGCTTGATGAAGATTATTTGCCAGAGTAAGGTTCGAGTGCGATCGATGCAGGACGGCAACTAGAAAGAATGTCATGTAAGTTGACGACTGAGCCAATGACCGCAATCGCGGGTGCCTCAAATTTTGCGTCTTCTACCTGCTGCACAATCGTTCCTAGTGTACCGATAAGTTCTTCTTGTTCCGGTCGTGTCCCCCAACGCACTAGCGCAACAGGTGTAGTGATAGCCAGTCCTGCAAGCTGAAGCTGTTCGGTAATGTATGGCAGGTTGTGGATACCCATGTACACGACGATCGTTTCTGAGCCGTGGGCAATCGCCTGCCAATTCACTGCCGGACGATACTTTCCCGCGCCCTCATGACCCGTAACAAAGGTCACTGATGAGCTATACGATCGATGCGTCAGTGGAATACCTGCATAGGCAGTTGCTGCAATACCTGATGTAATACCTGGCACCACCTCAACCGCAATCCCTGCGTTTATTAAGTCTTCCATTTCCTCGCCGCCGCGACCAAACATAAACGGATCGCCGCCCTTTAACCGCACGACGATCGCTGCCGTTTGTGCCTTCTCAATCAATAGTGGTGTAATCTCTTCTTGCTTCAGCGAGTGCATTCCCCGCCGCTTACCCGCATTGATTTGCTCTGCCCGTGAATTAATCATCGCCAATACTGGCGGGCTGACTAACGCATCGTAAACCACGACATCAGCGCACTCTAGCAGTGTCTTACCTTTTAGCGTCATCAACCCCGGATCACCAGGACCCGCGCCGACTAAATAGACTTTGCCTGTGTGTTGCATGGAGGAGAGGGAAGGGGAGTAAGGAGTAAGGGGATAGGGAAGCAGGGGAGGCAAGGGGGCGGGGGAGCAGGGAAATTTTGGGTTTTGAGTTTTGAGTTTGATATCTGGCTACTGGCTCCTGACTTTTTGCCTTTTACCTTTTGCCTTCTCCTTCATCCTGAGCCAAATCCACAAGCAAATCTGTTAATTCTGAACTTGCAGCAAGGGGTGGCGCGAGGTGGAGTTTGAGGGTCGGAAATTGCTGGGAGAGCGTTGCAACAGCTTGGGCGATCGCGTCGGTGATGCCACCAGCAAAGAGGAAGTACGGCAAAATTCCGATCTGGCGGATGCCAAGCTGGGAAAGTTCTTGCAAGCGAGATTCCAGGCTCGGCGGCACAGACCAGTACGCAGTTAAGGTGCCCAAACGCTCTGCTAAATCTTCTACAGGCTGGTTGCCATTAGGGCGACGGCTACCGTGCGCCAGCACGATCCATGCCTCAAGGGGCTGCTTTGCCATACACTCTGTCACCAGACGATGCAAGCCTGGATGAGAACCGATCGCCGGACGGAGATCAAGCTCGATCGCGTCTCCTAAAGCCTGTTGTGCCAACGCCATTTCTTGTGGAATATCGTCCATCACATGGACACCAGGCAGCAAAAAGAGCGGCAGGATTGCAATTTTGCATGGCTTCGCGCTACCGTTGCTTGCCGTGGTAGCTGACTTCACTCTGTCACTAAACTGCTCGATTTGTTGATGCAACGGCAGTGGGTGACACTCTAAAAAAGCGGTGCCGACTAACGGCGGCTCGCATTCAATCGTTGCCGTGGCGTGTAGCGGTGCGGTGGTGAAATCAGATTGATCGTTGGCGATCGCGCCTTCGCTACCAGTGGCTAAAGAATGCAAACCAGCGTAGGGGATTTTCTGGGCAAAGCGTTCGGCAAGTGCGTCCATGGCAGCTTGGGGACGTGGATCGCGGCTACCGTGAGAGAGGAGCAGATAAGCAGAGGGATAAGACACGATGCAGAGTGCGCTAGTTTTTCAAATGCTACTCAGATTCTATCGTTAGCGATAGGCGTGCTTTAGCCGCAAAGCTAGAAGGACCGTTCAAGCATCAGCTTGACGATCGCGCAAAGATGCTTTCAGTGTTGCCATACGAGCGTCGAACTCTGCTTCTGAAAGGCGCTGCACATTTTTCCCTGGTTCAAAACAGTAGGCGAGGTATTCCATATCGCGCTCAAGTTTGCCCGTTGTGAGATTGGCAAGCAGCACATCCATCCCACCACTGCGGGTTGCAATGACTTTAACGAGGCGATCGTCGATCGCAAAATACCAGGGGAAATCCGTAGCTTGGCTCATATCGTTTTCTTGCTAGCTTTAATCAGCATGATGAGCAATTGTGCAGCTTTGATCTTACAGAAACAGGTATCGAAAGCTCAAATGATCAATTGCTCGATGACTCCCTGCATGTCAGTCAATTAATGCTATTGGATGTGGTCGAATTTGAGCGTTTCAGCCACACTAAGAAAACGATCGTCAGTGGAGCTTGGGTACTCTGTGACAGTAAAAACGTCGAACGTGAAAAACAAGCTGATTTTGTTTGCGACTGGGTTAGTTGTGTTAGCAGCAGGGTCTGCTGTTGGCTACTGGCACCATAGCCAGCGCGAATGGTGTGTACAGTTCACCTCTGGCGGCGGGCAAGAAGTCACCTATAGCCGGGGTTGTCTCAATCGCCAGCGCTACAAGAAGTGGACGCTGACTGCTTCGCGAATAGACATTTAAGACACTAGCTTTGGTGCCAGATCTGGGAAAACGTCTTGCACGGCTGGATGTTTGAGCTGATGCTGGTGGACGTTTAAGCCGTGAGCAAGAGCGGCATTGCGATCGAGCGCCCCAAAGCCATCTTTTGCCAGTTGCAGCACGTATGGCAGCGTGACGTTGTTCAGCGCTTGCGTCGATGTCCAGGGAACCGCTCCAGGCATATTGGGCACCCCGAAATGCACCACGCCTGCCTCAATGTAAGTGGGATGAGAATGAGACGTAGGACGCACCGTTTCGATGCAGCCGCCTTGATCGACCGCTACATCGACAATGACGGAGCCGGGACGCATTTGCTGCACTACCTGTCGCGAAACAAGGATAGGTGCTTTTTGGGCGAGCACCAGCACAGCACCAATCAGCAAGTCAGCAGCAGGTACAACGGCTTCAATCTGGCTGGCACTGCTGTAGAGCAACTCTACTCTGGAACCAAATAGCGTTTCCAGGTAAGCAAGACGATCGACATTAACATCCAAAATTTGCACCTGGGCACCCATGCCAACAGCAATGCGGGCTGCTTCTGTACCCACAACGCCACCGCCCAAAATTACAACTTGACCAGGCTTTACGCCAGGGACACCACTCAGCAGAACGCCACGTCCTCCCTGCTGACGCTCTAGAAAGCGTGCGCCAAACTGGATCGCGAGCCGTCCGGCAATAATGCTCATGGGAGCAAGGAGCGGCAGACGCTTATCCGGCAGTTCAACCGTTTCGTAGGCGATCGCCGTTGTCCCAGAATCCAGCAACGCCTGAGTGAGGGCACGATTGGCTGCCAGATGGAGATAGGTAAAGAGCATTTGCCCCTTCCGGAGATACGGGTACTCGTCTGGTAAGGGTTCTTTCACCTTCACCACCAGTGCGCGATCCCAAGCATCTTTTGAATCCAGCACGATCTGAGCGCCCGCTTGGAGATAGTCAGCATCTGCAAAGCCCGATCCCTCACCAGCACCGCGCTCGACAAAGACCGTATGACCTCGATCGCTCAGGCTTCGGACACTGTTGGGACTTAGCCCCACTCGATATTCCTGATCCTTCGTCTCTTTGGGAACACCGATTTCCATCTGTACCTCATTGGCTTGCCTCTGCTTCTAGCTTAAGCCGATAGCCGCACCGTAGGGCAGCGATCGATGTATTAACGCCCTCTGCCCTTTGCCTTCTGTCCTCTGTGTCCCTCTAGCCGCCGCCAACAATGGTGACAATCTCCAGGCGATCGTCCGTTTGCATTTCGGTTTGCTCCCAAAACTGGCGGTGCAAAATTTCGCCATTGTATTCCACTGCAACCAGGCGCGGATTTAAGCCAAGCTGAGCCAAAAAGTTGGGTAGGGTGGTTTTAGAGTCGCAGGTACGCGGTTCACCGTTAACCTGTAGCGTAATTTGATCTGCCATGAGGTTGAAAGGTAACAGGGAGTTAAAGCACTCTCAGCTTAGGTGGGTTTTGCATCCTCTGACTAGACGTGCCAGTGGAAACATTCTGGTTAAGCGGCTGCAAGACCCTTTGCATCCGCACCAAGCGGATTCAGTACAAGCCAAGCAGGTTATTAGACTGCGCTTTACAACCACTTTTCCATCACGTAATTGATGAAACGTTCACCGCGACAAATGACTTCTTGCTCGTTGACGATCGCAAACCCCATGCGTTGAAAAAAGGGTTTTGCCGTAATGCTTGCTTCAACCGTGAGACGCTTCAGACCCAGAGCGATCGCCTTAGCTTCAATTGCTTGATAAATTTGGCTACCCACACCACAGCGTTGATAATCTTTGTGGCTGTAGAAGCAGTCGATATGACCGTCAGGCTCTAGCTCACCAAAGCCAGCAATAACACCTTCATCATCAGCCACATAGGTGAATCGGCTTGAGCATCGCGTTTCCCAATCTCTGAAGTGAAGATCGTCAGGCGCCCAGGCTTTCACTTGCTTGCTTGAGTAATCGCGACTGTTGATTTCGTGCACTGTTTCATGAAATAACCGTGCGACTGTTTCAGCATCCCGCTTTTCAAACAACCGTATCTTCACATCGTTTCCCTTCTCAACACGCTTGACGTTGTGACCGTGCCCATCTCCTCGCACTCATTCAACTTGCAACATCTCAACTGCTCTCGCTACCAGGACTTGATCGTATAACAAGCAATCGCTTGCTGAATTATTCAGTTGCTTTCACGCGCTGCACCCTTCTACCCTTTCACTCCTTCACCCCTTCACCCTCCTACACCTTCACTTACCGACAAGCTGTGACTTACCATTAAATTGCTGTCTCTCTGCCTATTCTGTAGAGCGGAGCGACCCACAATGGCTGAAACGCATGACCCAACCACCTGGAATTATCCTTCGCGCTGCTGAGGATAGCGACTTACCGCAGATTGTAAATCTCGATCGCCTGGCGTTTGCGCCGTTAAGTACTAACGCTGACATCGAGCGCGAGTGGTATGGGCAGGGGTTGGCATTGCCTGATCGATCGCTCTTTGTAGCGATACAGGGCATGACTGGGTTGGCGGTTGGTAGCTACGCTCAGTTACGCCTGGAAGTTTGCTTTGAGGGGCAGGTGTTGCCTGCAATGGGCATTGCAGCCGTGGCGGTTGCGCCTCACTTTCGAGGGCAAAAGCTAGCCCAGGTGTTGCTAGAACACTCGCTGGCAGAGGCGCAGACGCAACAGTTGCCTCTGATGATGCTGTATCCCTTTCAGCATGGCTTTTATCGCAAAATGGGCTGGGCATGGGTGGGACGATCGCACCAATATCGGGTGGCTGCGCGTCATTTGCCAAATTATATGGAGCGATCGTACATCGTCCCTTATGACCCGTTTCAGCATGAACCGATGCTGCAAGCAATCTATCAGAGAGAAGCTCTGCGCCGTAACGGTTGGCTCAAGCGGTGGGATTGGCAGTGGCAGGCTCGCGTGAAACCCGTAACCGGACGTGAAGTGTACTGCTATGCGGAAGCAGGGGAGCCACTGGGCTATGTCATTGTGCAATTTGCCCGACTGGAACCACCACAGAATGTACTTGCGGCAATCGTGCAGGAATGGGTCGCCCCAACGCCTGCCGCTTACCGAGGCATTCTAGGCTTTCTAGCCTCGCTGCGGGATCAAGTTTCGACGATCGTCTGGAACACATCTGCTGATGATCCGTTTCCCCATCTATTGAGCGAACAACGGCGTGATCCGGCTCTTGCTGCCATTCCTTCCGAGTTTGGCTGGACGCATCATCTGGGCACAATCAATGCTGGTTTTATGTGGCGTTTGGTTGATCTGGAGGCAGCATTTCGTCTTCGCCCAATCACGGCACAGCCACCCTTCACGCTGACCTTTCAGTTGACCGATCCCATTCTGGGCGATCGCGCGATCACGGCTAACTTTGCGGATGGGAAGATGCACCCAACAGTTCAACCTGCCTCAACCGTCGTTAAAACGTCGATCGAGCATTTGACCGAACTGTTTGCTGGCTTTCGTCGCTCGCGCGATTTGCTGTGGACAGGAGAACTGGAAGTGGAGGGCGATCAGGCGTTGCTAACAAACCTCGATAATGCCTGGGCAAGCACACCTCCCTTCTGTTGGGATTTCTTCTAAGGCTTGTGGCTTAAACAACATCGCCATTGCTTCCATAGGGAATGCCTGATGCACGATCGTTTCATGTCCACCTGCCAACCACGACACGGATCGTGCCATCTGCTAGAACTTCCTCTTCTTCTACCGTAAACCCTTGCGCGGGTGCCGTTGCCATAAGCGCATGATAGCCGTAGCGCTGCGTTACCTGGTTTAACCACGGTTGGGAGTACTTACGACGATCGTACTCCGACACAATCGCCTCAAATGTCCCATCTGCCTGCTGCTGAAAGCCAATATCATTACTAGCATTACCCACATACTTACGTCGAATAATAATTTCTGCGGTCTGAGCGCGAACGTCGCCCTGAAAGCCATAGAGATGTTGGGCAGTCTCATGCACCTCAACCTGCTTAAAGCCAACATCTGCAAGCGCTTTTACCAGCGCAGCAGCATCTTTGATTTGAGTCTTGATCGCGGTGAAGTGGGACATGGGAAGGGGAAAGGCTAAAGGGCAAAGGCAGAACAGAAGGGGTAGGGAGGCACAAAAGGCAGAGGTCCGTTCCAAACTCAAAACTTATCACTCATACTTCATCCCTCATTCCTCGCTGAATGGTGAGACGTTTCAGTTCCTCAACAAGCTGTACGTCTTGTGAAGCGGTGCGTGCGCCTGCTTCGGCTGCCCATTGTTTGAGGCGATCGATCTGGTCACGGGCGATGGCGGCGAGGGGAACGGTTTCTTCGATCGATCGTACGATATCTTCTGTAGTGAAGTCTTGCCGTTGTCCGCTGCTGCCGCGTCCAAAGGCTTGATGCATGGCTTCGATAATCACCTGCTCAATTTCAGCACCGCTAAAGTTCTTTGCCTGCCGTGCCAGCAATCCCACGTCAAATTCTCGTAAGCGAGTGGGGCGCAAGCGTTGTAAGTGCACTTTAAAGATATCTTGCCGTTCTGGCTCGGTAGGAAGGTTCAGGAAGAAAATTTCGTCGAAGCGCCCTTTTCGCAGCAGTTCAGCAGGCAGAATTTGCACATTATTAGCGGTGGCAACGATGAAGACGGGGCTAGTCTTTTCTTGCATCCAGGTGATAAGGCTGCCAAACACGCGACGACTAGTGCCCGAATCGCCATCCGAGCCGCTGTTAATATTGCCAAAGGCTTTGTCGATTTCGTCAATCCACAGCACACAGGGCGCGATCGCCTCAGAAAGTTGAATCATCTGGCGCACACGGCTTTCACTTTCACCCACAATGCCGCCAAACAGCCGTCCCGTGTCAAGCCGCAGTAACGGGAGCCGCCATTCATGAGCGATCGTCTTGGCTGAGAGCGATTTGCCTGTGCCCTGAATGCCCACCAGCAGCACGCCTTTAGGATTGCGAATGCCGTAGCGCCGTGCCTCTTCGGTAAACACATCCTGCCGCATCCGTACCCATTGCTTCAGGTTCTCCAACCCGCCCACGCTTTTGAGCGAATCCCGCACGGTGAGAAATTCCAGAATGCCCGTTTGCCGAATAGCCTGTTGCTTTGCCTCTAGCACGCCCGCAATATCGGCTTCACTGACCTGCTGCCTTGCCGCCAGTGCCTTTGCCAAAACGCGCTGAATCCGTATTTCACTCAAGCCCTGACACGCTTTCACCAGTTGTTCTCGCGCCAATCCTTTCACTTTCAGCGCTTCTGGTGCCACTAACTGGGCAATCAAATGATCAATCTCCTGCGGATTCGGCAGCGGAAAATCAATGACGGTGACTGCCTCGGCTAGCTCGATCGGCAGTTCCAGCGTATGGCTGATCAATACCAGGGTCTTGCGGGTGCGCTTCAAGTCTTTCGCAAGATTCTTAATTTCGCGCACGATCGGCGCATTTTTGTCGCTGGCTGCGTTTCTCAACAGTGGATGGAGGTCGCAGAGAACAAAGATAGTGTCTTCATCGGCTGGCGCTTTGCTGATGCGATCGAGCGCTGCCATCACACTGCCTTTCGCCGTGCTGTTATCATTCCAACCACGCACAATGTCCCACAGGAGCACGCTACGAATTGGCTGCGCTTGGGCTGCAACTTGCCGTAAGACTGCCTCAACAGGTTCTTCTTCAACCGCCACGATGTAAAGCAACGGATAGTGTGCCCGCAGCATCAAGTCGAGTTCCTTGATCAAGTCGTAATGCGGAATGAAGGGAGTAGCGGTCAGCTTGGCAGTAGATAGGGGACGATCAAGCATGAGGGGAGAGTGTAACAGACAAACGATCGCCTACTAAGCCTACTAAAATGCTACTAACTTTAAGAAAAACAATGAGATGTAAAACGTTGAAACATTAACGGACTTCAAAGCATTACCTCAAGGATTTTTTGAAGAGGAGTGTTGAAAACTGAAGCTTTTAATGTTAGTTTCTGTTTAACTGAATAGTCAGCCTAATTTGCACTCTACAGTTTAAGTCTATAGCGCTTAAGACAGAGTGAAGAGCGGGGGAACCAAGACCCAAGAGTATGGGGCGCATTTTCAAGGGCACTTTATCTGTATGGTAAAGGCTTTGATGAAGGGTATCTCTCAACCCTAGCCCGACAGCTAACCTCGTAGGCATTGAGAGAAGACTGATTGATGATTGCTCCATAGCGATAGGCTTTGAGATGCCTGTTGTCATGCAGTGTCGGTTTCATCAGACTTCTTGACTGGATATTCAGAAACAGCCAACGTTCTGATGAAATGAGGTGCGATCCATGACATTGCTGCTAGATCTGGCGGTGAATGCCAGTTATGCTACCGCTAATCGTTTTCGTAAAGCTTTTTGGCGCGATACGGTGCTGTTGCCGCTCGCTGGTTTTGCTGGTGTAATTGCTCTCTGGTGGCTGCTTGCAACCATTAGAAGCGAGATTATGCCAACGCCCTGGCAAGCGCTGACGGCAAACTGGGACTACATCATCCATCCGTTTTACAGGCGTGGTCCTGGCAATTTAGGTGTCGGCTGGCTTTTGTTAGCGAGCATTCGCCGTGTACTAATTGGGTTTGTGTTGGGGGCGATCGTCGCTGTGCCGATCGGCTTCTTAATCGGGCTGTATCGTCCTGCCTATCTGGCGCTCAATCCGCTGATTCAAGTGCTTAAACCCGTTTCGCCGCTAGCATGGTTGCCTATTGCGTTAGCTATTTTCAACCTAGCTAATCCTTCTGCAATTTTTGTCATTTTCATTACGTCGCTCTGGTCAACGGTGATTAATACTGCCTTAGGCGTTTCTAGCGTGCCTCAGGACTACATTGATGTTTCTAAAGTGTTAGAAATGCCGCGTTGGCGACAGCTTCTAAAGATTATTCTGCCAGCGAGCTTGAGCTATATTTTCACCGGACTACGCATCAGCTTAGGGGTAGCGTGGTTGGTCATCGTAGCCGTTGAAATGCTGACGGGCGGGGTTGGTATTGGCTTTTTTGTGTGGGATGAGTGGAGTCGCTTAAATCTTAGTGCTGTCTTTATGGCGGTGGTGTTGATTGGTCTCACAGGTTTGGTGCTCGATTGGCTGCTTTGCAAGCTTCAGGAAGCCGTAACCCATAGACCCGCACAATCATAAGCTACTGCTTTTTTAGCATTGCGATTATAGTGATCGCTGGCTCTGAATCTTTAGCATTAAACACTGTTAAACCAACTCTATAAGCTTGCTCTATCCATCAACCTTTCATTAATGGATAGCTAGCGTAGTTATAGGTAGAGGTAGAGGTATTGAGAACGGCTTCATTAAACATGAAATTGGCTGCTAGCTCAGGTTCTTGTAGTTAGCTTTTTCTTTCTCATTTCCCTAGCCATCTTCGTCAATTGTTAGCTTTACGGCTTTGCTAATTGTTAGTTTTAACAACTGCTGTTCCTCATTGAGCAACACATTATGAGTCATCGTAGACGCTGGTCACGGCGCAGTTTTCTCACTGCAACCGGAGCATCCCTGACAGGTGCCGCACTTTTTTCACTGAATATCGATAGCAATCGTAGCCCGTCAGCGCTCACGCCCGAGGCTTTGGCAGTCGAACGTGTGGTGCAGCCCGAAACGTTAGAAAAGTCCAACCTTGTCATTGGCTATGTGCCTGTTAATGATTGTGCCCCGTTTGCGATCGCCTGGAAGAAAGGCTTTTTTCGCAAATATGGCTTAAACGTCAAACTCAACCGTGAAGCCAGTTGGGCAACGTCGCGTGATGGCGTTGTTTTTGGTCGTTTAGATGCGGCTCCAGTAGTTTCTGGCGCTGTGACGAATGCCCGTACTGGAGCAGAAGGTGCCAGGAGTGCCCCAATATGTGCAGCGATGACAATTCATCGGCATGGCAATGCTATCACCATGAACCGAGCCATGTGGGATGCAGGTATACGTCCCTGGCAGGACTACAATGGCAACCTGGATGCGTTTAGGCAGGATTTTCATCGCTACTTCAACAGCCTGCCATCGGAAGAACGCATTATGGCAGTGGTCCTGAGTTCCGCGATCTACGAGTATTTTGTGCGCTATATCGTTGCGGCAGTAGGCATCAACCCACTTGAAGAATTTCGCATCATCATCGTGCCGCCGCCACAGATGTTAGTCAATATGCGAATCGGTGCAATGCAGGCGTATATGGTCGCTGAACCCTGGAACACCCGTGCCATTAAGGGCAACGAAGGCATTGGCTTTACCTTTGCTCAAGGGCGAGAAATTTGGCGAGGGCATCCTGATCGCCTCTTAGCGGTGCAGGAGTCCTTTATCAACGAAAACCCGAAAACCTATCGATCGCTGGTGAAAGCCATGATTGAAGCCTGCCAGTATTGCAGTGATCCGAACAATCGGCAAGAGGTAGCAGAATTAATCTCAGAGCGATCGTTTACTGGTGCCAAACCGAAGATGACTCGCCCTGCCATTTTGGGCAATTACGATTATGGTGGTTTTGACGAGCGATCGCGCGTTGTCAACAAACCGGATGAAACCACTGTTTTCTTTGACATTCCGTCTGAGCTAGCAGCGGCAGAAGGTAACATTGCAGGCAATCATTCGACCTTTCTCTGGCAATCGCAAAGCCTTTGGCTCATGACCCAATCGGCTCGGTGGGGGCAAATTCCTGCGATCCCGCCCCAGGCAGAAAAGATTGCGCGTGAGGCATGGCGTACCGATTTGTATCGAGACATTGCCGCCGAGATGGGGATTGCGTGCCCTAAAGAGGATTACAAAGTTGAACCGGGCACGTTATTTATGGACAACAAATCGTTTGACCCCAGCGATCTGGATGGCTATCTAAAAAGCTTTGAAATTCGTGCCAATCGTCCGACCAATATCTCTCTTGCGTAATTCTCCCTTGCGTAAGACAAGGCAAGCAGACTCTAAATCGTATTCTACAGGAGGTTCTTATGCTTAATGTTTCTCCCCAGCCTGCAAATGAAGTGCGTCCGGATGCTGGGTCTACAGCCTTTCTAGAAATTGAGAATCTCGTTAAAGCCTACCCTAAGCCTCAGGGCGGACACTCAATCGTGCTGGATCACATCAACTTAACGCTCGGCGAGCAAGAGTTTGTGACGATCGTGGGTCATTCTGGCTGCGGCAAATCAACGCTGTTGCGGCTAGTAGCCGGTTTAGAGCCAATCACGCAGGGTAGTATACGACTGGAAGGTCAGCCCATTCGCAAACCGGGCTCTGACCGTATGATGGTGTTTCAGCAATACTGCCTCTTGCCCTGGCTAACAGTGCGCCAGAACATTCGCCTTGCAGTAGACGAGGTGTTTGAGTCGTTACCTGGGGCTCGCAAAGCTGAGCTAGTTAACGCTCATCTAGAAATGGTGAATCTCGTTGCTGCCGCTGAGAAATACCCCGATCAACTGTCAGGCGGCATGAAGCAACGGGTTGGCATTGCTCGTGCGCTGGCAGTGCGGCCCAAGATTTTGCTCATGGATGAACCGTTTGGAGCATTAGATGCGCTGACTCGCAGCAAGTTGCAGCAGCAGGTTCTGAGAATTTGGGAAAGCCAGCGTCAGGCAGTGATGATGATTACCCACGATATTGATGAAGCGATTTACATGAGCGATCGCATTGTTTTGATGACTAATGGACCAGAGGCGACGATCGGCGAGATTCTGCATGTCCCCTTTCCGCACCCGCGCGATCGCATGGCTATTCGCCATGATCCTGCTTATCAACAGCTTCACGCGGCTGCCTTAGACTTTCTCCTCCATCGGTTCGATCGGGACGACTAAGGATCGTGACTTTAATCAATCCGCAAACTGTACGGGCGGGTTTAGCAGACCAAACGGCAGCCTGCAATCGCTTGGACAGCAAAACCCCCTCCTACCAAGGATCGAACTTATTTAATTCCCATTCCTAAGTTGTCTATGTCCTGTACTAATGCCGATAACCAATAAAGTGCTTTAGAGATAGAACATTAGCGCTGTGCAGAGTGCTCAGGCATGGCTCAATTGATGCCTTTTGTTAGACAAGGTTATAAGACTCCGGACAGAAACTAGTCCCTCGACTGAACGCCTCACAGTCTCAGACGTATAATAAAGGCTATTCTCCACTCCCGTGAACTTGTGACTACAACGCCTCTCCCCTCCCAGCTTCAAACGGCAGCCGCTTTACTGCAAAATCGTCCTGATGCATTGGGGCGGTTTGGCAAATTTGGCGGCAAGTACGTCCCCGAAACGCTCATGCCTGCTTTGTTTGAGCTAGAAGCAGCGTTTCAGCGCTATCATGCCGAACCCGACTTCCAACAGGAACTTCAGGGACTCTTGCGAGACTACGTAGGACGACCCAGCCCACTCTATTTTGCTGAACGGCTTACGGCTCACTATGCTCGACCGGATGGCACGGGTGTACAGATCTACCTGAAGCGCGAAGACCTGAATCATACAGGTGCTCACAAGATCAACAATGCCTTAGCACAAGTACTGTTGGCAAAGCGTATGGGCAAGCAGCGCGTAATTGCCGAAACAGGTGCAGGGCAGCATGGCGTGGCAACGGCGACTGTGTGTGCGCGGTTTGGTCTTAAGTGCGTCATTTATATGGGCGTACAGGATATGGAGCGGCAAGCGCTGAACGTCTTTCGTATGCGGCTGATGGGTGCAGAAGTATCACCCGTAGAAGCAGGCACTGGGACGCTGAAAGATGCGACCTCTGAGGCAATTCGAGATTGGGTCACGAATGTGGAGGACACGCACTACATTCTTGGCTCTGTAGCAGGACCGCACCCCTATCCCATGCTTGTGCGGGAGTTCCATGCAGTCATTGGGCAAGAAACCCGTGCTCAATGCCAGGAAAAATGGGGCGGCTTACCAGATATTTTGCTGGCGTGTGTAGGTGGTGGCTCCAATGCGATCGGGCTATTCCACGAATTTATCGACGAGCCAAGCATTCGTCTCATTGGTGTGGAAGCAGCCGGAGAAGGTGTCAATACAGAAAAACACGCAGCAACTCTCACACAAGGGCGCGTGGGTGTACTGCATGGTGCTATGAGCTACCTGTTGCAAGATGAAGATGGTCAGGTAACAGAAGCGCACTCCATCAGCGCAGGACTAGATTATCCCGGTGTGGGACCGGAACACAGCTACCTAAAAGATCTGGGTCGGGCGGAATATTACAGCGTCACAGATGCTGAAGCGCTTGCTGCCTTTCAACGGTTGTCGCAATTAGAAGGCATCATCCCTGCGCTGGAGACGGCACATGCGATCGCCCTACTTGAAATGCTCTGCCCGCAGCTTTCTGGCAATCCTCGCATTGTCATTAACTGCTCTGGTCGCGGTGACAAGGATGTCCAAACCGTTGCGAAAGTGTTGGATCTCACCTGATTGTAGACGGTTGCTTAATCTTGATGTCTTTTGTAACCAGCTGCTTAAATCGGCTGGTTCAGAGAAGTCTAACAGAGCTTCCCCTAATCCTTTAAAAGAGGGGAGGGTTGTAACTTGCGACTGCACAGATTCGTCGATCGTGCCAAAGCGGCATTTCAGCCGTCTCAAGATAAGCGTCAAACCTCTTCTGGGCGACCTTCCTAGAGTGTTTCCTGGTAAAGAACGGACCCCCACATCCTGCCCTCCCGGAACAATGGTGACAGAATCCGCCCAAATGGGTTCAATGCTTAACTCCGTTTTAAGTACGCTTACCAGCTTTGGCATTACCCCCAAAGTCCAGGCGGCAAAATGCTGTAGATGTTCGGAGAGCAACTTGCAAAGATGATCAAATGACATAACTGTGGCTGTATGGCAGATGCCAAAAAGCTTAAAAAAGAGGCGTAAGAGTACAGTACCCATTAACAACTAAAGGGCACCCCTAGGGATGCCCTTTAATCAATCACTGCAATGCTGCGCTATTAGAGTAGATACTATTAGGTTCCCGAAGTTGAAGCGGCAGCGGCAGCAGCTTCTTCTTCAGCAGCCTCGGCTGCTACAGTGCTAGATGGTGCCAACACCGTTACGACCACGCGATCGGGCTCGCCCAATGCCGTCACGCCGTTTGGCAGAGTGAGTTCGTGGACGTGGAGCGAATCGCCAACATCCAATCCGGTCACATCAATTTCAATAGATTCTGGAATCAAATCGGGCGCACAGCGCACCTGTAGTTCTGTCAAACCGTGATCGATCGAGCCACCACCGTTTTTCACACCGGTTGCTTCGCCAACTAGATGAATAGGCACATCCACATCTAAAGACTCTTGAGAGCCAACGGAGAAAAAGCTTAGGTGATAGACATAACCACGCCAGGGATGGGAATGTACTTCTCTCAGCAATGCTTTGCCTTTCCACGGTATTTCAGGCACATTTACCTGAATCAACGTGTTGTTAACTGATGCATCACGGACGAGCAGTTCAGCCGTCTTAGCTTTAACAGTTAGGGAGACTGATTCCGCACCTTTGTGACCATACAGCACTGCCGGGATCAAGCCAGCGCGACGGAGAGCATTTGCCTTGCTGCCAGCAGGGCGAGTTTGACATTCAAGCGTAAGTTCCATGGTGAATCAAATGAAGGACGAGGGGTGAAAAAGCAAACAGGGGTAAAACAAAGAGGCAATCAGGCGGAGACAGCTGTGAGGAATCATACTTGACTTGTTCCTTACATCTCGTTCCGCTCAAATTTAGACTTCTAGCTTGTGCGTTTCGGTTGCTGTGGTGCCGTTAGTGTACAAAAGGGCACGCTTAGGACCGTGGATTGGGTCTTCAACAATGATGGTCTGGTCACGGCTGGCACCGAGGGAGACGATCGCAATCGGTACTTCCATCAACTCTGCAAGCACCTTGAGGTAGTCTAGAGCAGGCTGTGGCAAATCGTTGAGCGATCGACAGTCGGCAGTAGACTGCTTCCAGCCAGGAACCGTTTTGTAAATCGGCTGACAGCGAGCAAACTTGCGCGAATTACTTGGAAAATCGTGACAAGTTTCGCCATCAACCTCATAAGCCGTGCAAATATTGATCTCCTCTAGCTCATCGAGCACATCCAATTTGGTAATTGCTAAGCAGTCCAGCCCATTAATGCGGACAGCATAGCGACCAATTACCGCATCAAACCAGCCGCAGCGACGTTTCCGTCCTGTGGTTGTGCCAAACTCTGCGCCACGATCGCACAGCAACTCTCCCATTGTGCCATGAAGCTCAGTGGGAAAGGGTCCCTCGCCAACACGGGTAGTATATGCCTTGGCGACCCCAATGACTCGATCGATCATCGTTGGACCTACGCCTGTACCGATACAAGCGCCACCAGCAACCGGGTTAGAGGAGGTAACGTAGGGATAAGTGCCGTGATCTAAATCCAACAAGGTGCCCTGCGCGCCTTCAAATAAGATGTTGCGCTTGCGTTTAATCGCATCGTAAATCCGCAGCGAACTATCTACAACGTGTGGACGCAGGCGATCGGCATATTGCACATACTCAGCAATGACGGCATCAGCATCGAGCGGTGGCAAAGCGTAGAGCTTTTCTAAAATGGCATTCTTGTACTCCACTGTCCACCGCAGCTTTTTCCGCAACGAGTCAGAGTCCATCAAATCTATGACCCGGATACCCGTACGCTCAGACTTATCAGCGTAGGTAGGACCAATGCCTCGACCAGTCGTGCCAATTTTGTGTTCGCCCCGCCGCTCCTCTGATGCCTGGTCAATCAACCGATGGTAGGGCATCGTGACGTGAGCGGTTTCCGAAATCAGTAAATTGCGGGTCGAAACGTTGAGCAACTCTAGCTGATCTAGCTCACCAATTAAGACTTTGGGGTCGATCACGGTGCCAGAGCCAATGATGCATTCCGTATCGGGATAAAGAATGCCGGATGGGATGAGATGGAGCTTAAAGATCTGCTCATCCACCACCACTGTATGACCCGCGTTCACTCCACCCTGGTAGCGAACAACAACATCTGCCGATTTACTCAGCAGATCGGTGATTTTTCCTTTTCCTTCATCGCCCCACTGGGCACCGATGACAACAACGTTAGCCAAGAGTTTTGATCAGCGCTAGAGTTTGCACAAACGTTGATTATCACCAGAAAGAGACACTTGTGTCAACGTGTCAGTAGCAAAACGTCGCCGAACAAAATAGGTGGCTAGTATCACTTAGCCATAGAGCTACTTTCAGCCTGGCAGCACTTGAAGACGATCTTACGCCTTCAGCAGATTCGTTAGGATATCACAAATGATCGACGACTGCGCCTATTGCGGTTCGCAGCTTGAGAGTCCTTTTAGACTAAAAACACCTTATTTTTACCCTGAAGAGGTTCTTGTGGCTTTATACGCTGAGTTACACCGTCACCTTGGAGGATCAGTTGTGCCCCGCGTTCTGTGGCGGTACCTGCAACGGAATGATTCTAAGCTGGCGCAACGCTTTCCGCTTTACCCTGAGTTTGAGGATTTTTACACCCGTCCCCGTAGCACTCTAGACGAATATCTGGAGTTGCATACCCTGGTGGAATCTGTGCAAACGGCAGAGGCGCTCCCTTACTTTATCTATCGCTTGATGCGGGGTGCCTATATTTTTGAGAATTTGGCTTACCTTGAGTTGCGCTATACACCGTACTTACGCACGCCTGATCATCTCACACAAGCACAACGCATTGATTTGATGGCAGAAATTGTGTCGATCGTTGGCAAAGCAAGTCGGCTCAACGAATACCCGATCGTCACCAGCCAAATTTTGTGTATGCACACGCGGCTGCCCTATGAAGTCAACCGAGCGATCGTTGATCTCGCAGCCCAGTCACCTGATTACGTCTGCGCGATCGATATAGCGGGCGGTGACAATCACTATGGTGAGCGTCTGGATGAGTTTGTTGAACTGTACGCCTATGCGCGATCGCTGGGACTCAGCACCACGGGGCACCTCTACGAAACGAGAGACGGTTGTTATCCCGAACTACTGCCCTACCTAATGCGGATTGGGCATGGTATTCAGATTCCCTTGCACCATCCGCACTTACTGAAAGAAGTTGCCGAACGCGGACAATGCCTAGAGGTCTGCCCAACAACTTATCTGCAAACCGGAACCTTAGAGGACATTTCGCAACTAAAGCTGGTGTTCGATCGCTGCTTTGATGCCGGTGTTGACATCGCTATCTGTACCGACAACGCGGGTTTACACGACGTTCGCCTACCGTTTGAATATGAAAATCTGCTAACCCACGACATTATCGGCTTTGAGCAATTACAAGCGTGTCAGGATGCAGCCTTCCGTCATGCGTTTGCATGGCCCTATAGCCAGCGCCCTGCCTCGCTTTTAAACGGCTTGCTTAAGATTGAGCCTGATCGAGAGGCAGCCAACCCCTACGAGATCGCTCAACGTTAACAAAAAACTGCCTGTGAAAAGGCTGGGTAGAAGCCACTTCACAGGCAGTTTAATGCATCACTTACTACGGCTAAGAGTAACTATGGCTAAGAGCCTCGACTCAGGAAAAGCTCAATTTGCTTAAATTCTTGCTCCAGACGATCGCGCATTTTTTGGGGAACAGGGCGATTTGGGTAGGAGCTATAGTGACCCGCCAAAGAGTTTAACGCCGTACGCATCGTCGTATAGGAGGTCAGCTTTGCCACCGAATTATTGCGTCTGTAACGAGCAGTAAAGTCATTGATCAACTGACGTGCTTCTGTTTGCGCCGCACTGCGATCGGGCGAGTCGTCGGGTAGCTGGATAGATTCCCTTAGGGTGGTAACAACGGCTGATGTGTCCTGCCGATAGTCTCCCGTCAGGGCAGTTGCTGCACTTGCAGTTTGGGTAAACCCAATCAGGCTGATAAAAATAACCAAAATAACGGAAAGAAAGCGCTTCATAAGCATTCGCAAAAAGGGTTAAACAACGGTTCAGCCTTCTGTGATGTACCAGATAGCCTCCATCCTACCGCGATCAGGAACGGGGATCATGCACCCTATAGGAGAGGTTAATCAGCCTTAGGAAACAAACCTTACTTTAACCGAAGCGACCACTGACATACTCTTGAGTGGCTTGATGCTTAGGTGACTGAAAAATCGCTTCAGTGCGTTCATACTCTACGATGTAGCCCGTTCGCTGACCCTTATCGTTTGCTTCGACGTTATAAAACGCCGTGAAATCAGAGGCTCGCGATGCCTGCTGCATATTATGAGTCACGATAACAATCGTATAACGCTCTTTCAGCTCTTGCAGCAAGTCTTCAACTTTAAGCGTTGAGATTGGATCAAGCGCTGAACAGGGTTCATCCATCAAAATGACGTCAGGTTGCACGGCTATTGCCCGTGCGATACATAGACGCTGCTGTTGCCCACCAGAGAGGTCAGTGCCCATCGCTTTGAGCTTGTCTTTGACGTCATCCCACAAAGCGGCTTGCTTGAGGGAACGCTCCACCAGTTCGTCCATGTCACCTTTGTAGCCAACCAACCGAGGACCAAACGCAATATTCTCGTAAATTGACTTTGGAAAAGGATTTGGTTTTTGAAACACCATGCCAATCTGACGGCGCACTTCTACGGGGTCAATATCAGCAGCGTAAAGATCCTGCTCCTTGTAAAAGATCTTGCCATCAAGGTGAAACGACTTAATCAAATCATTAAGACGGTTGAAGCAACGAATCACCGTACTTTTGCCACAGCCCGACGGACCAATAAACGCAGTAATTTTATTTTTTGGGATCTCGATCGAGACGTTTTTTACAGCTAGAAAATCACCGTAGTAGATGTTTAGATCTTGAGTCCGAAAAACGGTTTCAGTCTGGCGGGCTGCTTGGAGGTTAGTGCTCATAAGTTGGGGTTGAGTAAGTTGTTACCGTTTATGCAGAAAAATGAATACGAATGGCAGGAAGAGCGAGAGGCTGCCATCCTTCTATCAGCAAAGCCTTCAGTGACCTGACTCATTCCAGCGACTATTTACGTTTTTTAGTGACCCAGCGTGCCAAGATACTCGTTAGCAAAACCATCGCCACAAGGACGAGCGAACCTGCCCAGGCAAGCTCCTGCTGGTTTTTATACGGAACAATAGCGAAGTTAAAGACTAATACAGCCAACGATGCTGTCGGTTCCCAAACGCCTCTAGCCCAGTATTGGTTAAATAGGGCAGTAAAAATAAGCGGTGCCGTTTCACCAGCCGCACGGGCGATCGCCAGCATCACCCCCGTTACAATCGCTGGAATCGCTGCCGGAAGCACAATCCTGACCACCGTTTGAAACTGAGTTGCACCCAGCCCTACTGATGCCTGCCGATAGTCTCTCGGTACGGCTTCTAATGCTTCTGCTGCAGTACGAACGATCGTCGGCAGCATCAGTACCGACAGTGCAACCCCCCCTGCAAAAGCTGAAAACGTGCCTGTTTTTAGAACAACGATCGCATAAGCAAACACACCAATGACAATGGAGGGGACACCACTCAAGACGTTGGTGAAGAAATCAACCGCATTGGCTAACTTAGTATCTCTAGCAAATTCTGATAGAAAAATGGCGGCAGCAACACCAAACGGAATGCTGAGGGCTGACGCAATACCGACCATTAGCAAGGTGCCAACAATAGCATTACCAAAGCCACCTCCCTTAACAAGGGGCGGCGGCGGAAGCTGCGTAAACAAATCTAAACTCAGACGGCTAGCACCCTGGATAAATACATAAATCAAGATGGCAAAGAGCGGGATCAGGGCCATCAATGTAAAAACGATCGACACACCTGTCATCACCGAGGAAAACAATGTTCGCGGTGACATTGAAGAACGCTTCATGCTCCTTTCCGCCAACGGAGCAGCGATTTCCTGACTAGCCATCTTAATGCCTTCCTAACTTCATACTAACTGATTCACCACAGCCTTGTAGACGGTCAAACAAACGATGAAACGGTTCAACTACACCGTTTCCAGCCTTAAAGATTCAATCTAAAGTGGCGAACAATGACCTCAGCCAGCACATTTACGAGCAGCGTCAAGCCGAACAAAATCAAGGCTGCATACATTAGAGAAGAAATCTGCAAACCGCCTGCCTCCGCAAACTGATTTGCTAACAGCGAGGAGACGGTTGAACCCGAATCTAAGATAGAGCCAGTGACCCGATTGCTATTGCCAATCACCATCGTCACTGCCATTGTTTCACCCATTGCTCGCCCAAGCGCCAGCATGATGCCGCCAATAATTCCAGAAATCGCGGCTGGTAGCACCACTTGAAAGATTGTTTCCCAACGAGTAGCACCCAGACCATAGGCAGCTTGACGCAATTCGGGAGGTACAGAGATGAGAGCGTCTCGCGAAATAGCGGCAATAATCGGCAGAATCATGATTGCCAGGATAATGCCAGCCACATAAAGCCCTGGACCCGCTGGTGGCGTTTTAAAGAGAGGGATAAAACCGAAGTTCTTGTTCAACCAGAGCCCGATCGGATTCAGGATTGGAATCAGCACAAAAATGCCCCACAGTCCGTAAACAACGCTAGGAATGGCGGCGAGCAGCTCAACCAAAAACACGATCGGCTGCTGAATACGTGGGGGCAAAAAGTCTTCACTCAGAAACAGTGCCACTCCAATGCCGATCGGCACAGCTAGAAGCAACGCAATGATTGAAGTAACAAGGGTTCCGTAGACTTGAGGCCATGCCCCATAAATATTTGCCACCGGGTCCCAGCGAGAACCCGTGATAAAGCCAGCGCCAAATTGCTGAATGGCTGGGAGCGCATCATGCCCAACCTGAATGGCGATCGTAAAGAGAATGACAGCAATGCCAACCGCAAAAGCGCCTGTCACCCAAAAGAAGCCTGTGTCGAGCGAGCGCGAGGCTGCTGAACGCTTCCAGTTCATGGGTGATGAGGGGTCGATCGGGGAAGAAGACATAGTGATCGATGAGTAGGGCGTGGGAACAAGAAAGCAAAACTCTAAAAAAGCAGCCTTAACTGGTAAAGCAGTGACAGCCATCAGCGTTGATGCTTTACACATCACTGTTGTAGCTGCCACCGCCGCAAGCATGACGATAGCTACGTGCTAATTACGTCACGATGCTACTTGGCTGCAACCTTAACATTATCAAGAGCAGCAGTCGCCTTGCCGGAAATGTCTTGCGGAATTGGTAGATAACCCAGCTCGGTCGCATACTTAGAGCCTTCGGCACTGTATGCCCACTTGATGAAGTTCTTGAGCGCATCAGCCTTTGCAGGGTCACTGTATTGACCATAAATCAACAGCCAGGTCAACCCGACGATCGGATAAGCGTCCTTAGCTGCTGGATCAGGCACTGCCAGCGAGAAGTCTGCTGGCAGAGTCGCGCCTTCTAGTGACTTGGCAGCCGCTTCAGGCGTAGCCGCAATAAACCCGCCTGCTTTATTCTGCAATTCGGCAAACTTCAGGTTGTTTTCTTTAGCGTACGCATACTCAACATAGCCAACGGCATTCTTTGTCTGCTGGATTTGAGCCGTTACACCCTCGTTCCCCTTAGCGCCTGTGCCAACGGGCCACTCAACCGACTTAGCAGCACCCGCTTGCCAGCCTGGGCAGGCAGCTTTCAGGTGACTGGTGAAGAGATAGGTTGTACCGCTACCATCTGAGCGATGGGTAAACGCAATATCAGCATCTGGAAGCTTGGCATTAGGATTGTCTTTCACAATTTTGGGGTCATTCCATTTTTTGATAGTGCCCCCAGTAATGCCGCAGTAAACTTCACGCGACAGCTTTAAGTTGTCAACGCCATCCAGATTATAGGCAAAGACAACTGCGCCCCCCGTCATGGGAACTTGCAGCGGTTGACCAAGATCCTTTGGATACTGAGCCCGTTCTTTGTCGTTCAAGGGAGCATCAGTCGCACCAAAGTCCACAGTTTTAGCGATGAACTGCTTAACTCCGGCACCGCTGCCTACAGACTGATAGCTGATTTGAACGTTTGGGTTTGTTTTATTGTACTCAGAGAACCAGCGCTGATAGAGAGGTGCTGGAAACGTTGCGCCTGCACCACTAAGGGAAATCGTACCACCGCCAGCACCTGAACTTGCTGCTGGAGCCGCGCTGCCACCTGGAGCAGGACCACCAGCTGGAGGTGTGCTTGGTCCGCAGGCTGCAAGACCGACTGTGAGGGCGATCGCCGAAGCCGAGAATGCCCAACGGGCTGCTTTTAGAGAGGAGATCATAAATTCTGCAACTTAACACATCTGCCCTAACGCTAGCGTGCGTCAGTAAAGAGAAGGTTAAGTAACCGAAATTACATTTACTTCCAAACAGAGCTCTTTAAAGCAGTAATCAAACCGTTAAGACAGAGGAGTTCTAGCCCTCTATCTTTAAGACGCTACTTACTCTAGTGATGGCTAGCTGCTAGCGGCAGAGAACTTGGCGCATTCTTCGCATATTGGCTGGCAGATCCATCTGAATTGCCTGCTGAATAAAGATAGAAGGCACTGGAATGGTAGGCGTTGCCTGCACAGAATAGGTTAACAAGGTGCCATCACTATAGTCTTGCAGAGTCAAATCCGCCGCAAAGTCATGGAAACTGCCCGACTCTAGCCGAAACTGAATCTGCTGGTGTGCAGTTTCGATCACCTTTAAATAGATATCTACTTGTGCGGTCAGAAACAAAAATGCTTTACCCGCTACCTGGTACAAACGCTTACAACCATCTTTTGCACTTTGCTTGCCAAGCCTGAAATCGTTGTGGCTAATAACTTCGCTACGGGTCAGTGCGGGGAAGTATTGCACCCAGCGGGGATAGTCTGTTAATTGCCGCCATGCATTCGCCCGCTCTAGAGGCAAGTACATCTGAGCTGTCACCGCACCACCCCAGGCAGAATGACTACGGGTTTCCAGCACAATCTCACCGCTAAGGAGTTGCTTGGAGCACACATCCTCTTGCCGCTTGATCGCAACGTCAGTGAAGGCAGTATCAGTGAAGGCAGTAGAAGTACGGGTAAGTAGGGGTGCAGTAGAAGTCATTATGCCAGTCCAAAAACGCCTGTATCATGCGGGTTGTACGGAACTAGCATCGCTTCAGCGCGATCAAAAGTCATTCAAGGTAGGAGGTGTTCCGTACTATCCGCAAGCATAGCGCCATAACTGCAAAGAAAGATTACGTAGGGCATGAAGATTCAACGAAGCTTGCAGCAGGCTATGGAAAGACGGTCTGTGTCTACCACAGACGCAAACGGGGTATTGAATGTTGCTCACACTCAATACCCCGTCGATCGAAACGCTCCGTCGCCAGATTGTAAGTTGAAGAGGCGGCGCTAGGTTGCCGTACGTGCCAGCAGCACGGGGCAGTTGGCGTAAACCCGCACATAGTCTGAAAGGGAGTTGCCCAGCAAGCGATCGAGGTCAGGCAAACCTTTGGCGATCGAGGGACGACGCTCTGGCGAACCTAACAGCAGCAAATCTACATTTAGCTCGTCAGCTAAACGGCAGAGTTCTTTAGCCGGTTTGCCAACGCAGGAGAGGCAGCGGTAGCTAATACCAAGCCGTTTCGCATCAGCAATAGCAGTTGCAAATACGGGGTCATGCTCAGATACAGCACCAGTAGAGCAACCAGATTTGCCCGTCAGGTCAGGATCAATGTGCGTCAGAATGAGTTCGCCACCTTTGAGGTCGCGGAGCAAGAACAGCGCCAGTTTAAGGCTTTGCTTCGCCGACTCCGACCGATCGAGCGCTACCATAACGCGCTTGACCTTTTTGACATAAATATCATCTCTCACCAACAGCATGGGACGAGACGAGAGTTGAAAGACATACTGGCTAACGGAGTTTTCCAGAATTGAGACCAGGCGCTGAAGCCCCCTGGAACCCATGATGATTAAATCAGCATCGATCTCATCAGCCACTTTACAAACGACATCTTTGGGATCGCCTTCACGTAAAAGACCAGAGACGCGATCGGGATCAAGGTTCAGTGATTGGATCGCGCTAGCAAGAATTTCGCCGCCTTTTTCGCGCTGCTCTTCCATTCCAGTAGACGTAATCTGGGGCGGTACAACGTGCAAAACTGTTACCGATGCCGTCCGCATCGAAGGAATATCTGCCAGCGCTTTGAGCATTTCTTCAGAGTGCCCAGTACCAGAATCAGCAAGAAGAATTTTTTCGATCATGGGTTTACCTCACGCTTTTCATAAAAACAAATTAGAGTTTCTAACCCCTGGTGCGGCAGCAATGGCAAGCCAATTCAGGTTGTCAGCCGTAGCCCATATTAGTCCGCTGCGGTAAGACTTCAATCAATACGTACGAGACGTAACTGACTGAGGGATTGCTATGGCGGAGGACAACGCTGCGATCGCCGCTAGTACAATCTGACAGCTATCGCTGGCAGTTATTACTAAGAGGCTAAAGGTTAGGCAAGGAGCACGCAGAACAGTAGTTGAGCCACTGCTTTCTAATCTAGGATTTTACCGTTAACCTCTAGCAAACTAGGAGGACTGTTACGCATTGTTGCACCATCGAGCATGAAGAGATGTCAAGAAAGATTAGTCGATCGCTCAGCTTTTTAGCCCTGCTTTGAAGGAAGGTTTTAGGGTTTTTCCCTAACATATTCGTTGCCTAGAAAGCTTTGCAGCTAATTGCTACAGAGTGAACACGTTGCCTTTCTGGGCTGCGCGTTATCACTTCATTAATAACTTTTAAGAGTAAAGAAAGTGATTGAGTTAATTAACGTAAACAAATGCCGGATAGATTGATATAAAATAATACAAAAGCCTCGATCGCTAGAACGCTTGACTCTATGACAAATGATCAGCCGGATCAACGCCAACTCCCACCAACAGGAGTGCTCCAAAATTCATTGCAGGTCGCTTCAGAGCATTGGTTTGAGTATTTAGTCAGGGCGCATCCGCACCATACAGACTACGCTGGCATCGTCTGGCATGGTGCCTATGTGACATGGATGGAAGAAGCAAGGGTAGAGTGCTTGCGTTCCATTGGCATTGAGTTTGCTGATTTAGTTGCGCTAGGCTGTGATTTGCCGGTCGTTGAGCTGTCGATTCGCTATCACCAATCGGTGCAGATGGGTATGGCAGTGGTAGTGCGAACCCGCATGGTAAATATGGAGGGAGCCCGTGTTAACTGGGATTATCAGATTCAGTCCACGGATGGGCAAGATCTGTTCGCGACGGCTCGTGTAGCGCTGGTGGCAGTCGATCGCGAGAAAGGCAAAATTATGCGCCAATTACCGCCTGCTGTGAAAGAAGCACTGGTCAAGCTTACTGCGCCTTAACGTACAGCCTTCCTGTAGAAAGGCATTACTAGCAGCTTGCAATTATCGACTTGAAAGCAGCGGGAGTGGTGTTTGGCTGGCAGTCAGGATTGCTTGCCTCGCCCAGTTATCAGCATCAATAATCTCATCAAGGCTTGGGTCGGGTCGGTTGAGTGCCTGATAGTGATCGCACACACGCTCAATCAGGCGCGGAATGTCTAGAAATTGAATTTTTTCATCCAAAAAGAGAGCCACCGCCTGCTCATTAGCGGCATTCAACACGGCGGGCATACAGCCACCCGCACGACCGGCTGCATACGCTAATTGCATACAGGGGTATTTTTGGTGATCGGGTTCTCGGAAGGTTAGCGTGCCTGCTTTAACCAGATCAAGTGGTTCCCAATTAGTGGCAATGCGTTCTGGATAAGACAACGCGTAGAGTAACGGTAGGCGCATATCTGCCCAGCCCAATTGCGCCAGTACAGAGGTATCCTGAAGCTCAATCAGTGAATGAATAATGCTTTGAGGATGGATGACGATCGCAATCTGATCGTAGGCTACGCCAAACAAATAGTGCGCTTCGATGACTTCTAACCCTTTATTCATTAAGGTGGCGGAGTCGATCGTAATCTTTCGCCCCATTGACCAGTTGGGATGTTTCAGCGCATCGGCAACGGTAACGTTTGCTAGCTGTTCAACTGGCAGATCTCGGAACGCCCCACCTGAAGCAGTGAGCAAAATCCGGCGCAGTCCTCCCTCTGGCACACCCTGGAGACATTGAAAAATCGCTGAATGCTCGGAGTCCGCAGGCAGTAGCTTTACGCCATGCTTTTGCACCAGCGGCAGCACAACAGGCGCACCAGCAATTAGCGTTTCCTTGTTCGCCAAGGCAATATCTTTACCGGCTTCGATCGCTGCAATGGTTGGCAATAGTCCGGCACAGCCCACAATGCCTGTGACGACCACATCGGCTGTACTCCAGCGGGCAACCTCAATCACTCCAGCTTCACCAGCCAGAAGCGTTGGCTGCGGATCAAGATCGGCGATCGCAGCTTGGAGATCAGGTAATAAGTCTGTGTCGCAAAGCGCCACGATCGCGGGGCGGAATTGGCGGATTTGCTGGGCTAGTAAGGCAACGTTGCGTCCTGCCGCTAACCCCACAATGCGAAACTGGTCGGGATGCTGGGCAACAATATCGAGTGTTTGAGTACCAATGGAGCCAGTGGAGCCAAGAAGGGAAATTGCTTTCACGATCGCCGAAGTCCAGTCACGCCTCCCTTATCTTACGGTTTAGTATGCCCGAACGCTGAAGGAATCTTGTCTAGGTATCATTTGATCGGCACTCGCGGCAGCGCACCCTACACAAACGGTAGGGGCAAAACAGCAAAGGGTACAGCAATGCCGTACCCTTTGCTGCTATTTCGTTGTTGCGGTCGAATTATTAAACTGTTCCGCCTGCTGCCTGAAGCCTTGCTCGCGCACGTTTGAAGGCTTGTGTCGCCTGGATCCGCGCTGAGCGATCGTCACTTTGTAGCGACTGGTTATACTTTGTTTCAGCGTCCGCATAGGCAGTCCGTGCTTTTTCTTTGTCGATCGTGTCGCCACGTTCCGCTGCATTCACCAGCACAGTGACTTCGTTATTATCAACTTCAGCAAAGCCACCTAGCAATGCGATCGGAGTCCAGGTTTTGCCAGAGCGAACGCGCAACACGCCAGTATCTAACGCTGTTAACAAAGGTGCATGACCTGCCAAGATGCCTAGTTGCCCGGTAGTGCTAGGCAAAATTACTTCTTCTGCTTCTGCATCCCAGACGGTTTTATCGGGTGCAACAATACGAACGGTCAATGGCATAAAATTTCTCCTAAAGTCAAACCGATTGATCAAGAGAGTTGTTAGCAGTTAGTAGTTGGTGGTTAGCATTTTTTCTAACAACCAACTACCAACTACTAACGACCTTTTACTTGCTGTCTGACTTCAACTTCTCGCCCTTGGCGATCGCCTCGTCAATGTCGCCCACCAGATAAAACGCCTGCTCAGGCAGATCATCCAGTTCGCCTGCCAGAATACGCTTGAAGCCGTTGATTGTTTTCTCAAGGCTGACATATTTACCAGGAGAGCCGGTAAACACTTCAGCCACAAAGAACGGCTGTGACAGGAAGCGCTCAACCTTCCGCGCACGAGCAACGGTCAGGCGATCGTCTTCCGACAGCTCATCTAGACCCAGGATCGCGATGATATCCTGAAGTTCCTTGTAGCGCTGTAGGGTAGATTGCACTGCCCGCGCCGTGTCGTAGTGGTCACTGCCAACGATCGCAGGCTGCAACATGGTCGAGGTCGAATCCAATGGATCAACCGCTGGATAAATGCCCTTCGATGCTAAACCCCGTGACAGCACAGTTGTGCCATCCAAGTGAGCAAACGTCGTTGCAGGTGCAGGGTCGGTCAAGTCATCCGCAGGGACGTAAACCGCTTGCACAGAGGTGATGGAACCTTCAGTTGTAGAGGTAATCCGCTCTTGCAGATCGCCTACATCTGTACCGAGGGTGGGCTGGTAGCCTACCGCAGACGGCATCCGACCTAATAGCGCTGACACTTCCGAACCCGCCTGCACAAACCGGAAGATGTTGTCGATAAACAACAGCACATCCTGCTTGTTCACGTCGCGGAAGTATTCAGCCATGGTGAGAGCAGACAGACCCACCCGCATTCTGGCTCCGGGTGGCTCGTTCATCTGACCGTAGACCAGGGCAATCTTCGACTCACTCAGGTTGTCTTTGTTGATCACACCTGATTCGATCATTTCGTTGTAAAGGTCATTACCTTCACGGGTGCGCTCGCCCACGCCGCCAAAGACCGACACACCACCGTGATTTGTTGCAATGTTGTTGATCAATTCCATCATGATGACGGTTTTGCCTACACCAGCACCACCAAACAGACCAATTTTGCCGCCCCGACGGTAGGGGGTCAGCAAGTCAATCACCTTAATACCTGTCTCAAAGACAGATGGCGTTGTTTCTAGATCGGTGAACTTTGGTGCAGAGCGATGGATGGGTGATGTTTCGCTGGTATCAACGGGACCCTTGTTATCAACTGGTTCACCAAGGACGTTGAAGATGCGCCCTAAGGTCGCCGGACCAACCGGGACATTAATCGGTGCACCTGTATCTGTTACTTCCATACCGCGTACTAAGCCGTCGGTAGTGCTCATAGCAACTGCCCGTACCTGACTGTCGCCGAGTAACTGTTGCACTTCGCCAGTAACGGATACTTCTTGTCCGGCTGCGTTGGTGCCTCTAATCGTCAAAGCGTTGTAGATAGCTGGCAGCTTGCCGCTTGGAAATTTAACATCCAGAACGGGACCAATGACCTGCGTGATATAGCCGATGTGAGTTTTTTCTGTGGTGGTGACCATGCTCGCGCCTTATGCTGTGGTGTAGCCTCAGTAACTTAAGATGTTGTGATTCAGCGATCGCACGCCGGGAACGATTTTCTGCCGGAATGCGGTCTTGAACTTAAATTATCACTATTAAATTGCCACGATCAGCTTATCACTGAATGGTTACGGTTAATGAAGGAGAGTCTAAAGTTGGTGAAGAAGTGAAAGAGAAAAAAGGGTGAAGGGGTATCGCTTCTTCTTGGAACGGGTAGGGGGGTGAAGGAGTAAAATGAACTCTGACCTTAATGACCAATGATCATTCTTCTAAAAATTGACCATTGCCGCTGCATCTTACCTTCTTGTGTTGCCGCTCTTAACAAGTGACCACTAGCGACGAGGCTGACTAACTTAAGGGCGGAGAATAATCAAGACTGAACAACTTTAATTAGAAGACTGTAACTATGCAGGTGTTTGTTTTACTGTTTAATGCGGGAAGGGAGAATGAGGGCATCCACACCATTCGCATTGGCGATCGCAACCTCGTGCTGATTTTTGAGCAGGAAGACGATGCTACCCGCTACGCACTGTTGCTAGAGGCACAGGATTTTCCGGTGCCCACCGTTGAAGCGATGGAACAGGCTGATATTGAAGAGTTCTGTGAGAGCGCTGGTTACGAAGGTCAGCTTGTACCGGCTGGCTTTGTCCCTCAGACAGATGCTGAGCGCCTACTACTAGCGCCGCCTGAGAGCAATTTGGTTGAAACCGATTGGCAAAAAGACAAGCAGCCAGAGACACCACAGCCAGAATCAGAGCCGGAATCCGAAGCCGATGCGATCGCGGCAGCAGAGCTAGAGCGCATTCGTCGTCAACTGGAGGGACTGCTGTAAAAAAGCTGAAGGCTAAAGGCTAAAAGCTAACTTCGTTTATCCTTTTATCCTGATCTTTTTTATCCTTTATCTTCTCCTCCCCTTTATGCCAAAGCTAGATGAACGCGGACACTTACTGACTGAGCAGGCAAACCCGAAGAGCCAGCATTTAGATCAGTTAACGACGCTGGAGTTGGTAGATCTGTTTAACCATGAGGATGCACGAACGATCGAGGCGATCGCGCAGGCACGCGAGCCACTGGCAACGGCGATCGATCTCACAGCGAAGGCACTACGGCAGGGCGGACGACTGTTTTATATCGGGGCAGGTACGAGCGGGCGCTTAGGCGTGCTGGATGCAGCAGAATGTCCACCTACGTTTTGTTCTTATCCAGAACAGGTGCAAGGCATTCTTGCTGGCGGAACCGAGGCATTAGTCCGTAGTTCTGAAGGGCTGGAGGACCGGGCAGATGACGGTGCAGCGGCGATCGACAATCGACAGATTACGATGCTGGATGTCGTAGTTGGTATTACCGCAGGCGGCACCACACCCTATGTCCATGGTGCTTTGCAAGCAGCACGTCAACAAGGAGCCACAACAATTTTTATTGCCTGTGTACCTGCCGATCAGGTGAGCGCTCAAGTTGATGTAGACATTCGCTTGCTAGTGGGTCCCGAAGTGCTGGCAGGATCGACGCGCCTTAAGGCAGGCACCGTAACAAAGCTAGCGCTTAATATCCTCTCTACAGGCGTAATGGTGCAGCTAGGCAAGGTGTACGGCAACCGCATGGTAGATGTTGCGGTTACAAACAAAAAGCTGCACGATCGCGCCCTTCGCATTTTGCAAGATCTGACAGATTTGAGCCGTGAGGAAGCGGGGCATCTGCTAGAACAAAGCGATCGCAGCGTTAAACTAGCGCTTTTAATGCACTGGACAGGACTGGGGAAAGAAGCGGGCGATCAGCTTTTGGCAGACCACCAAGGAAATTTGAGAAAAGCCGTTTCAGCAGTGAACAAGTAATGTTTCTTGCTATGACCGCTCTGGCATATGGAGATCAACTTTCATAAAGCTAACCCAACCTACGCAATCAGCGATCGTACGTTTCAGGCTACGGCTTTACATTGCTTCAGACTTCAAAAGTTCTTTATTGCCCTATCTTTTGGTTTCGCTTCAATCACCCCCCCTGAGGCTCTTGTCACTGCCTAAACAAGGGCATCCATGCCAGTCGGCTTCATGAATCGTCGCGATATGGAACTATATGACCTAAAGCCTAGAGGGATGGGAGTCACCTCACCTCCTACCCGATCCCAACTCCTTTAGGTGCCAACTCTTCCGAAGGCAACTTCACTTGATCAACAGCCATAAAATCTAGTGCCATTTGCAAGCTAGACAAATCGATCTTGAACGGATCGCGAATTGGTGATTTAAGCGTATTACGGGGGCGCGTGTCAAAGTCTAGATACCGCAACACTTCAGGGGTAATCTGACCACGGACACCACACCATTTTCCGTTTAAAATAGTGCCGAATTGTCTATAGGTATGAATTGTAAAACTTGGAGAAAGCAACTCAATAAGGCGCAACCCACTTCCTTTTTCTGCCTGAGGTGCTAATCTTAAACGATTAAAAATAAAGTTTCCTGTTCCAGCACCATGAACCGAAACAACTATTTTAGCGTTGCGAGCAATTGACCACTTTTCACTTGCAGTCAGATCCTCAAAGTAATAGGTTGTAAAGCCTCTCTCCTTAAGAAAATTGACAACTTCATTATTATTGATTAATTGACGGCTACCACGGCGAGGAATAAAGACTCGTTCGGGAGTAGTTGGATTGTAGTCTTTAAGCTCTACATTAAACAGCTCTGCCTGAATGCCATACAGTCGGTAGTTATAGTTATGAACAACTTCGACGACATCTCCATAAACTTCAAAATTAGTGCAAATAATTGGAATACCTAAGGAGTTAAACAACTCACGTGCAAAAGCAGGTACATTTTTCTTCAAAATCACACTGACTTCAACTGCCCGCCCAAGATGCTCTGAGAGCAGCTTCTTTGCCAGCAACGCATAGGTACAACTATTTTCAAGAAGGTGTGCAACATTTTTATCAGCTTCGTTACGAGCATCGAAGATAAAATGCCCTGTATAATCGAGCGCTTTTTTATGCCCACTAAGCTTGACTGATTTTTCAATAAACTTCCATTTCCAACTAGTTAGTTGTACTGCCCAAGTGTATTTTGTAGTGACTTTAACCTCAACTGGAAGTTCTGGCACATCTTCTTTACCAGGCAAATAGATTTGTTCAACCCTGGGCGTATAGACATCCGCTGCACACGTAGGATAACTAAACATCATTGTAGGTTCCACACTAATTGGTGGAACCACAGTTTTTAGAGAGAGATCCATCTTAAACTCCCTAGGTTTGTTTAAATTTTCTATTTAATTGGTGAATCCTGAATGAGTGCCACTGTCAATTAATCAATCTCTCTGCATATTAAATTAGAGCCTTTATTTCCACGACCCTATTTACTTATACTTTAATCAAATGACTTTTTCTGCAAATATATAATAAATTGCGAATACTTTTTCTTTGTAAACTATAAGTAGCAGAGGATTAAGTAGCAATAGATACTAATAGTAAAGCTGCTAGAGGTAGTTTGCCTAGGTGCGCGTAGCGAAGCAAGCCAACTGTGCTTGAGCATAGGGCAACCCTGTCACCATGCCACCGTTTGCTTAAGATTGATCACAGCACTAGTCAGCATGTGCTATGTACGGTTTTGGTCAGATTGATCTAGCACAATCGGTTTCATGCGCGTCTAGAAAGACATCTTTCAGCAGTTGTCAGATCATCTTTCTAATGGACACTTGAGAACATAGATTCAAGCGTTGGGTGGAGTTGACTCTTCCTTAGATCGCTGGAGCAGTAGTTGGATGCCCAGGGCAAAAAGCCCAAATGCTGCTAAGGCAAAGATGCCCGTTCCTAGTGAGCTTAACCCAATGATTAGCGTACGAACGGCGGCAGAAATGCGTTGCGTAGTGAAATTATCGGTTTGGAGCGGTTTGGAGGCGAAGGCAATCGCGATCGAGCTAGTCAGCCGATAAAGGACAACCGCAATGGCACCGGCGACGATCGACCCACCAATACAGCGTAATGGGCTTGGTGCAGGTGCACCTTCTTTAGAAACCTGAACAACCGGAGCAGAGTTAGTTGGTTCGCTCATAGCAATAAGAATGTAGTGGGTTTGTGGATTAGTGCAGTGAACAGCTTAAAGGTTGTAAACGCACACGCTTTAGGCTGCAATCTAAAAGCCCTTAAGTCTCTACTCTACTATCCGAATGCCAAACGGGTTAAAGGTAGCGATCCAAAATTCCAGGTCTGGGTTGGCGATCGCCGCTTTTACCCGTGCCTGTATGTCTTCCGCCTGTGTCTGCGATTCTGCTAACGCAAAGACGGTGGGACCAGAGCCAGACATCATCGTGCCGAGTGGGTTGGTCTGCTGAAACGCTTCCCGTAGCTGCACGACTTGAGGATGCGCTGGTAAGACAACTTTTTCCAAATCATTTCGCAGCAGTTGTCCCATCTTAGTGGCGTCTCGTTGGGCGATCGCAGCCATCATTGCACCTGAATGAATTTGCTGTTGGCGTTGCTCCAGGTCACTACCTCGACGTAAATACGATGCACCAAACTGTTGTCGATAGGTTTGGTATGCCCATGCTGTTGACACTGATAGGCTGCGATACTTTGCCAGCACCACATAGCGATCGGTCAAGGCAGGCAACGCATCAAGCTGTTCGCCGCGCCCGGTTGCAAGGGCAGTGCCTCCCGCAATGCAAAATGGTACATCAGAGCCAAGTACTGCACCGAGATCCTGTAATTCATCTCGTGTTAGCCCCAACTCCCATAACAGATCTAGCCCCACTAGCACAGCAGCCGCATTGCTCGACCCACCTGCTAACCCTGCCCCTACTGGAATCTGTTTGTGAATCGTGATATCGACCCCACCGTAGCGAGCAAACTTGTCTGGAAACTGCTTGCTCATGAGCGCTGCCGCTCGATACGCCAGATTGCTAGCGTCGTTGGGCACTTGAGGATGTGAGCAGTAAACCCGAATCAGATCGGTGCCACTGGCTCGTACATCAACGCGATCGGTCAAACTAATGCTCTGAAGCACCATAACCATTTCGTGAAAGCCAGACGGTCGAGAATCTTCGCCACCCGTTACGTGGTCGCCCAGAATTTCGAGATAGAGATTGATCTTGGCAGGAGCGAGAAGGGAGTAAGAACGCATGGGGTGGGGAGTAGGGAGTAGGGAGTGGGGGGAAGTTTTGAGTTTTGAGTAGCGCTTTGCGCCGCTTCGTTAGAGAGCTTTGAGTACAGCTTTTTGCCTTTTGCCTTCTGCCTTCTGCCTTCTAATAACTAACAACCTTCTTGTAGTTCATTGCTCAACGAAATCCACTGCTCAACGCTCAGGTCTTCAGCGCGCACTTGGGGATTAACGTTTAATTGCTCTAGTAGGTGGGTGAGTCGGTCGCCATCGACTAAGCTTTTTAGATTATTGCGTAGCATTTTGCGCTTACTGGCAAAACCGGCTTTGACGATCGTTTCCAGATGCCGAGGGTTATGGGCAGGCGTGACTACAGGACGAGGACACAGGCGAATTACGGCAGAGTCAACTTTGGGCGGTGGCTGAAACGCTTTGGCAGAGACATCACAAATAAACTGGCACTCGGCAAGATATTGCACTCGCACAGACAGTGCCCCAAAATGGGTGGAACCAGGCTTGCTGCAAAGACGCAGGGCGACTTCTTTTTGCACCAGAAGAACGATCGCATCAAACGGTTGAGGATTGGGAGCGGCGATCGTGCCCAGCAGTTTCTCGATAATCGGTCCTGTGATGTTGTAAGGGATATTGGCAACAACCTTGTTCGGATTTTGAAACTCTGGCGATAGTGCCAGTAAGCGATCAAGATCGGTAGCGAGAAAGTCGTCTTGTAGCAGCAAAAAATGCTCGACTTTGCCAAACTTTTTGACTAATAGCTCACATAAATCTCGATCGATTTCTACGGCAATGACTGCCTGGGCAAGCGCCAACAATTGTCGGGTGAGGATGCCTGTACCAGGACCAATTTCGAGGACACGATCGCGCTCTGTCAACGCGGCAGCATTCACAATACTGTTGAGTGCTTTTTCGCTACGAAGCCAGTGTTGGGCAAATTTTTTACGGGGTTGGGGCACAGGGTTACTCCGGTAGACCCACAACACCACTGCCAGAAATCACTTCGCCGATCGCGTAAGCAGCTAAATTCTGGTTTGAAAAATACTGCATGGTAGTGACGACAGCATCCGCTGGTACCAGCACAACAAACCCAATCCCCATATTGAAGGTGTGGAACATTGCCGTTGGGGAAACATCGCCTTCAGCCGCTAACCAATCAAAGATGGGTAGCACCGTCCACGCTGTTGGATCGACCTTGACCGCTTGCCCCACACCGAGACAGCGCGGCAGGTTTTCTGGCAGCCCACCACCTGTAATGTGCGCCATACCGTGGATTGGTAATTCCTGTTTGAGCGCCCCTAGAATGGGCTGCACATAGATTTGCGTGGGGGTCAGCAGTACGTCGCCCAGACTTTTGCCGTCAAAGGCATCTGGACGATCGCTCCAGTTGTAGCCGCGATCGTCCACAATCTTGCGTACCAGACTAAAGCCGTTGCTGTGGACTCCCTGACTGGCAAGACCGAGCGCCACATCGCCAAGCTGCACCTGCGACCCATCGAGAATTTTACTCTTCTCTACAATGCCGACGCAGAAGCCCGCCAAGTCATATTCTCCCACCTGATAAAACCCTGGCATCTCTGCCGTTTCGCCGCCTAGCAGCGCACAGCCTGACTGCCGACAACCTGCTGTGATGCCCGACACGACATTTGCCAATTGCTCTGAGTTCAGCGTTCCCGTTGCCAAATAGTCGAGAAAAAACAGTGGCTCTGCGCCACAGGTCAGCACATCGTTTACGCACATAGCGACCAGATCAATGCCAACGGTTTCATGGCGATCGAGGTTCTGCGCCAGCTTGAGCTTTGTCCCCACGCCATCGGTGCCAGACACCAACACAGGCTCACGGTAACCAATTGGCAGTTGAAACAGCCCACTAAACCCACCAAAGTTGCCCAAAACCTCTGGTCGTGTTGTGCTGTCTACCATACTGCGGATACGCTGCACAAACGCTCGCCCCGCCTCAACGTCTACACCCGCCTCTCGATAATCCATGTCAGTTGCCTTTGGGCGATCGTCGCAGGTTGTATTTTACTTGGCTTAGGGGCGAAAAGCGAGAGCGGAGAAGATGGGGAAGCGGGGGAAGTAAGAGTAGCAGAGGAAGCAAGGGAAACTTTGCGCAGCACTTTGCGCCCCTGCGCTAGAGGTGCTGAGCTTTAAATCCTAAATGCTACCCTCTGCCTCCTGCCCTCTGCCCTCTCCTCCTACTCCCCGATCGCTGTCTCCAAGACCTCTCGATGAATCAACGCCCGATCAACCTGAAACTGTATTTGATCCGTAGAGAGGGCTTCACCATTGGCATAGAGTTCGAGCCAGGTTTGACTAATGGCGTTTGGATCATCGGGAATCTCTGCGAGAGACCAGCCTGGTAGATCGAGTGCCTGCATCAAGTTGCTGACCTTGGGGTCATAGCTGAGGGCAAAGCAACGACAGCCTTCGGCAGCTGCCATGATGAGACCGTGAAAGCGCATGGCGATCGCCATCTCTACGCCACGAAACACCCCTTTCAACTGCTGTGGATCTTCTAATTGCAGAATGTGGCTGACACCAGGTAATTGGGACTGAATGGCTTCGGCGATCTCCAGGTCTTGAGCGGCTTGAAAGGGCAGCAGCAAAAGGCAAGTCTGAGTTGCTTTCTGAAAGGTGATCAATGCCTGCGTTAACGCCTCTAGCCGCGCTGGAGTTAGCTGTGGATGGGAGCGTAAGTTAACAGCAACACGAGGCGCAGGCAAATCCCACAAACCCTCGACTGGCGTTGATTCGAGTGCCCAAACTGGATCGGGAGCCAGCGTAAAAGGAATGCCCCAGTTGGACAGCATGGCAGCCGAGCCATGATCACGCACGCTAACCGCATTACAGCCTGCAAACGTCTGATGTGCCATCCATTGTGTGAACGATCGCTGAAGTGGACCAACGCCCTGCGCCCAGGCGATCGTTTTCAACCCCAGTTTTTGTGCCAGCGCCATCAAGCCTGCATAGTAGAGAGGGCTAACCGCACTCGTCGCGTCTTGAAGCAGACTGCCACCACCCCAAATAAAGACCTGGGCACTGCGTAAGGCTTGCTGGATCGCATAGGGATTTTTGCGATCGATCGCCTCCACGTGGTAGCGATCGTGGGTTTGCGCAGGATTACCCGACAGCACGATCGGCGTTACCGACGCTGGCAGCATTTGCAGCAGCGATGCCAGCAGCGCCTCATCGCCACCATTGCCCTGCCCATAATATCCACACAAAACTGCTCGGGTGCCCATCTTTGCTTTTAGCGTTTGGCTGATGCTGTCATATCGCGTTGCTATCCAATCATCCTCGATTTTGACCCTTGGCTTGGTCGATAGCGTAAAAAGATAGGACTGACGCAGCAGAAGTTTCTACTTTCATCAAAAAAGGGACTTTTGGCATTTCCCCTTTTAAGGGAGCAATATTTCAAGCGTCAAGTGTGTAAGCCCTAAGAGAATTGAGCTTTTAGGACATGATCTACCGTAGGAGTGACTCACCAGCACTCCGTTTCTCATTGAATAGAGGTAGAAGCAATTTGCCGTTATTGGAAGCGCTTTTATACAGTTTGCTGTTACTCAGACTTCTGAATGCTGAAGCCTGATGACGCTAAGTATCAACGCTCTACCTGGCAACAGGCTTTGTGGAAATACGTTCTCAATCGCCACCGGGACGATCGCTTTGCCGCGTTTAACTAGAGTGAGAGAGCAGACTTGTATGAACCGCTCGATTTAACACCAATTGTAGCTACCCAATTTTTTATTACGTGTGGAGATGTGTCCGTGAAATTTAACCGTTCGATCGATCGTCTGTGTCTGTCGTTTAGTCTTGCTGTTTCTGCGATCGCCTGTGGTCAGTTAGCGGTTCAAGCCGAAACAACCAATCCGGTTTCCGAAGCCCCAATGCTACAGACGGCTGATACGATTCGTCTGACCAGCAATCCGATATTGCCAGAGGCAGCGTCTTTCAGCAATGCTGCTGTGGCTCCCCAGGAGACAACAGCTGTTTTGTCTGCGGCGTTAGAGCCAGCTGCGTCGGTAGCGAATCAGCCAGCGAATTTGTCAGCTCAATCAGTAAACGTGCCTCAGGTAGAGACGGCTGCTAGCTCGACGGCTGCAACCACGCTAGCCGTTCCTGCCCCTGGCACAGTGCCTACGTCGGCAGCAGCACTTGACCTTGAAGCGTCAACATCTGCTTTTGCCGAGCAGCAGGATTTTGCACAGACGACTGCACCCGTGCTTGCCCAAATTGAGCCGATCGAACCAGGTCGGGCAACCCGCTCTGGCTCAAGCTATGTCGGTGTCGGTGCAAACATTGGCGCGATCGGCAGCACGCCTCTTGGTGATTTGAGCGGCGCGATCTTGAGCAAGATTGGCTTGACCAGCAACATCTCAGTACGACCAACAATTTTGATCGATGGTGATGTCAGCTTCCTGTTCCCCGTTACGCTCGACTTTCCAATTCAAAGCGCTGGACGAGTGAGCTTTGCGCCTTATGTGGGCGTTGGTGCGTCGTTTTCTACAGGCGATCGCAAAAACGCCGACCTGATTGTTTCTGGTGGCGTTGACGTTCCACTCTCACCCCAACTCACGCTTACCGCTGCCGCCAACGCAGGCTTGATTGATGGCATTGAACTGGGCGTTTTAATCGGAATTGGCTACAACTTTGCAGGCTTTTAGGTCGTCCTAACGCACTGTCTTCAGCCACGCTCATGAGAATGAAGGAGTTAGAAGTCAGACGTTAGAAAGTTCGTGCTTTCTAACGTCTGACTTCTAGTTTCACTCCCTACTCCCTACTTGGTTACAGGACTCACCTTACTAACCGTCTTTAGCGTGCCGTCTGCTGCCACTTGCCACACGTCATAGACACCAGAGACATCACCGTTCTTGTCAATATCGACGTTGCCGCTAGCTCCCTGGTAGTTGATGGTTTCTCCCTGGCTCAATAGCTTCAGCCCTTCACACACGTCGCTTACGTCCTTACCAGGACCATTTGCCACTTCAAGAATCTTGCTCTTAATTGCATCACCGGTATTTGCTTTAGCAGCTTGAGCAGCGAGTACCAGCAAGGCAGCAGCATCCCATGATTGGGGTGCATACGCAGCAGGGGCTTGCTTAAATTTTGCCTGCCAGAGTTTGGTCAATGCATCAAGCGCTTTGCCGTCAGCACCGGGAATGGTCCCCACCGCGTCTTGCAGAATAAATTTACCATCGCTTGTCTTGCCTACTTGAGTAGCAAATTGATCAGACTTGGAACCATCAGTCAGTAGAATTTGCACCCCTTTACTTAGCCCTTGCTCGTAAGCAGTTTTCAGCAACAGCGCACCTGTTTCGGCATAGGCAACCGCAGCCACTCCTTCCGGCTTATTGCCAAAGGCAGCTTGAGCTTCGGTGGCAAACGTGGTGGCTTTAGGGTCATAACGAGCGGGTTTTGCTTCATTGGTGATGGTGCCGCCAAGCGTTTTGAACGCCTGCACAAATTCTTTCTCAAACCCTCTGCCGTAGTCGTTGTTGATGACTACCGTGGCTGCTCGTCGAATGCCTCTTTCATAGGCAAGCTTTGCCAGCGCCCGTGCCTGATAGGTATCTGGTGGAGCTGTGCGCGCCCAATAGCCCTGAAATTCGCCTTTTTGACCCCGTTCTGTAAAGACTGGGCTGGTGCTACCTGGGGAGACGAGCATTACCTTGTTACGAATAGCGATCGGAATTGCCGCCGCCGAAACGCTGCTAGCGAACGACCCGACCACGCCTGCTACTTTATCCACTTCTGCGAGCTTGGTCATACCGTCTGCACCCGCCGTTGGATCAGTTTGGTCATCGGTGTTGGCTAAGAGCGTTACTGGAGCGCCATTCACTCCACCGCACTGGTTAACGGTTTCGACTAGTAGCGGGACTGCTGCTAGCATTGGCTGACCGACAGAAGCTAGGTCGCCTGTTGCAGGGAGTAGGGTGCCAATTTTTAGACTTTTGGCATCACCAGCAGCAGGTGTCCCAGGTGACGGTGAACCAGCAGAAGTACTGGCTGGCGGTGCAGCGGCTTCTTGGCAGGCAGCAGAGAGAAAACCGATCGCTAGCACTGCGATCGCTAGACTCACAGCTTTAGCAGGTTTAACACGATTAGCTGAAGCGAGGGGTTTCATCGGTATTAGACTCATCAACATTTCTAATAGTTTAGGGTATGGGCGATCGACACTAAACCAGGTGCTGAGAATCACAGCAAGGCTTCCAAGTCAGTGGTGTATATTCCCTCTAACGGTTCTCTGTTGGAACGGTATACCTGCGCTCTACAACTAACTTCATAAGCTAAACCTAATCTTGATCAAAGGCAGCCAGGCTTAATCCTCTGGCGGTTGAAGCGGCTCAAAGACGGGACAAAAACCTTCTGGTGCAACCTTAAACTCAAACAAGGGCGAAAGCTGATTCCAGCAGCGTTGTCCACGATAATGGCGACAATTGCCACAGCAGCTACGCAGCGGCGAATTACCGTCTACCCAATCCAGCAGGCGATCGCTGGGTCGCAGGAGTTCCCGTTGTGGTAGACCCCGCAACACCAGTTCATCACCCTGCCAGCGAGCCTCTACCAAGCCCGTATCAGCTAATTGTTGCCAGCGCGGATCGGCTGTAATTGCATCCGGCAACGTAATACTTACGATCGTGTTGAGTTCAGTCAATTCACCTTCATAGCTGGCTTCAGGAGCAGCAGTGTGCAAAAACGTCTCGCCGATCGGCAGTTCCACTAGACTGTTTGCAGACGGTGTGTGCAGGTGATAGCGGTTGTGCAGTTCTTCTAAGCCTGCGAGATCTGCCAAATAAGTGGGCGAACCATGAATGAAAACTACGTGCTGTGGGCGCAAGTTATGAATGAGCTGCGCTGTACCAGGACCATCGCCATGCTGCGCCAGCAGGTAGGTTTCGGTGAGAGGGGTGAGGGGTGAGAGGTAAGAATCATTTCGCCTCTTTGCTACGCCTGCTTCCCCTGCCTCCCTTTCATCTTTCTCTTCTCCCCTCTCTCCTCGCTCCTCTCCCGCCAAGTGAGGTTGCTGTGGCTGCAAGATTAACCAGGCATCAGGGTTGGTGCCATAGTATTGGCTCAGATCAGCAGCTTCATCAGCCAGCACGATCGCAGGATGCGTCTCCAAATGGAACTGCTGGTCTGGGGTTAGCGCACGCACCCGTGGACGCACGCGCTCATCCCAAAAAAGGGATTGATGCCGAGCAAAGTTTTGCACCGCAGTCGGCAGATGAGGCAAGATCTCCATATAGGCATCACAGCCTGCGGCAACCGTGCTATCTACCCAGATATCTAGATCACGCCCAGTGAAATAATGATGGCTCCGCAATAGCATCAAGAGTTCTTGCCCTAACCCTAGCGCTGGCGTTGGTAGCAAGATCGATTGCTGGTTGACGATCGCTCGGTCAATGCGTTCTGCCAGTTGATTTTCTTGCTGACGACGGTGGGGATGTCGTGCCGTGCCGTAGCTACCCTCCACAATCAAGACATCCGGCGCAATGCCCCGCAACTCTTCCAGAGGCAGCCCTTCGACTAGTCGCGCATTTGAGAGAAAAAAGTCGCCTGTATAAAAAATGGTGTAGGCACGAACCGGGCGATCGTCCTCTGGCAACGGTGCATAGGTGAGCAAGAACGCTGCTGCACCAGGCAAATGCCCTGCTGGATACAGCTCAACGCTGAGACCATCACAAAACTCGATCGGCGTGCGCCAGGGTAAGGCATGACAAAGGGGTGATGGATCGATCACCCTCACATTGCGATCGACATTATGGTTCACGTTAGACCAGTTCAGCGGCAGCAGTTGTGTCGTCACCTCGCTCGCATAAATAGGTAGCTGAGGAAATGCTTGATGCAGTGCCAACAATCCCCTGGCGTGATCGGCGTGGGCATGGCTGCACAATACTAGATCGGCTGGAGGAAGCGTCGTTTCTGCTAGCAGCGGAGAGAGATCTGCCAGCCCACAATCTAATAAAACACGGTAGCGCCCAAGCTTAAGCAGAAGGCAAATGCCCTCATCTGCTCCCACACCATATGCTACACATTCCAGTTCACTCACGTTCACGTCGTCCTACTCTGGCGTTCACGTCGGTTATCTTGCAGGGCGGCGCTTTCGTTAAGCAAAATCAAAGCTTCAGGCTTAGTTGTCCAGCAGCCTAGTGCAGAGAGCAAACATTCCTGCACTTCTGCACCAGATACACCGATGAAGCAATATTGCCGACTCATCAACGTAGGGTCAAACTAACCAGCCATGCACTCCAACTCACTATATCGACACGAATGTATCAACATGAAAATAACCATGTCGTATGCGGTTAGAAAGCGTTGCAGTCTCTGCATCTCTTGGTCTTACAAGCAGTAGCCATCTTAGTTGAAACAAGGTGCAGGGGTCACATTCTGGTCAGGGGCAGCCCATGCACTCTTTTTCCAAGGTTCTAAGCTTTATAGCAACAGCAATAAGAGGCTACCTTACAAGCGCGTTGTTCCTGCCAGTAAGGTATTGAACACTCTCAGCAATCAGATTGCACAGGTCTTACGAGTGCCTCAATGAGCAGAACCATTGCCGTGATAGTCGTCAGTGTCGTAAAAGCCATTTTTGGTGCCGAAAAACAAGCACGCTACTGTAAAGACAGCCGTGAGTACAACTAGTGCTAATTTAACATCCATCTTTTTATGCCTCTCTAAATGAAGGTTTGACTTTAAGTTAAAAGAGCGGCATACGATCGCAGTACGCTCTTAAACGTTTGAAGATTGTAAAACGGTCTTTCCGTAATCCTACCAATTCACAGAATCTCGCAACAAGTTTGGTCATTTCACCGTCCTGGCTTTCCCGCCCTTCTACAGCCGTTGCACCTGACCTCATCGGCTGCACCCTTGCGCGACTGCTACCTGATGGCACGACCTGGCGTGGGCAGATTGTCGAAACTGAAGCATATACCCCAGGCGATCCTGCCTGTCATGCCTACCGCCGCCGCACCGATCGCAATAGCGTGATGTTTGGTCCTGCTGGCATGACCTATGTCTATCTCATCTATGGGATGTATTACTGCCTGAATATTGTCACTGACCTGGATGGAGTGCCCAGCGCTGTGTTAATCCGGGCACTCCAGCTTGAGACGATTCCACCCTGGATCGATCAACAAAAAGAGCCAAAACCTCACCGCATTGCTGCCGGACCTGGCAAACTCTGTCGCGCCCTCAAGATTGACCTGAGCTTTACTGCCCAACCGCTGCAACTGGAACAACCGCTGTGGCTCGAACACCGCGATGCCACGTTTCAACAGCAGCTAGATGACGGCACACATTCCTTGACTCAAACAACCCGCATTGGCTTAACTCAGGGCGCTGACTTCCCCTGGCGCTGGTATCTGGCAAACTGCCCAGCCGTGTCGAAAGTAGAAAGTATAAAGATAAGAACTAAAGGATAAAACCAGCCCTTTTAGCCTTTAGCCTTTCTTACAAAACAATCTCCTGCCCTTTCTCCGTAAACTGTACGGATTGAATCTTCCACTGGGAGTTGTTGAGCAACGTTTTGCGGATGCCGCCAAAGAGGGCAAGTTGTTCGCAACTTGAGAGGGAGTAGAAACTGCGTTTAGCATTAGCAGGAAGGCGGAGATCGACGATCGCCCGCGCCCCTTCTTGGCTGACTCGGTAGCCCGCAATGCTGAAGTCACCGCTATCGGTTTCGGCTAGCACTTGCGCGATCGCTGCCTCCAAGGATTTCGAGGCTGTCACCGTCACCTTTTCTGGTGCCAAATTCGCGCATTGCGTATCGACTTTATAGATATTGATTGTTGTCGTCGGACTGAGTGTGCCCGTCGGTGCTGTCAGGCGAGCGGCAACACTAGGAGAGGGTGATGGCTGTGTCGCGCTCGGTGAAGGCGTAGGCACTGGGCTGCGATCGCCAGGAGGAGCATCAGCCACAGGCGGAGCGCTGCAACTTCCCAGCGTTAAAGCGACGAGGCTCATCAGGCAAACTGTTAAGCGGGCAACAGTAGTAGTCATAACAGCATCAAAAAGACAGCGTGTACACAAATCATTTCTGGTAAGAGGTGCTGGTAGAGCAAGCATCATCGCCATTCAAGTCCAGCAGCCGTCACTAACACTTGCCCTTAAATGCACTTCAGCGCTTGCATGACTACACTAGTCTTATCAGTTAAATGTTAGCTCTAGCACTCTTAACCTCTCCTTGGTTTGTTCTATGAACTGCAACCGTTTCAGCACAATTTTCAGCACAGTAATGCTGTCGGCGATCGCCACGCTCATGCTGCCTCTAGCGGCGAGCGCGGCTTTGCCAAATAACCCACCTCGCACGATCGCACAGACATCAGGCGATCAAGCACAGGCTGAACCAACTGCTAGACAGGTACTCGAAGCCTGTGTACAGAATCGAGCCGAAACATTGCCCAACCCATTTGTCGATGTGCCTGCCAATCATTGGGCGTTTAAGGCAGTCCTCACAATGCATTACTGTGGAGCCTATCGTCAAGCTACTCCTCCTAGCCTCATCGAGCGACTGCTAAACCAACAGCCTGCATCAGTAGACCAGTAGAAAAGCTGGACTTCCGCCACCCGAGCCGATCCGCGAAAGCGTATCGCTTACTAAGAAGATTGCTAGCAAACAAAATACCCGTAGGGGCAGGTTTGATACCAACGTGATCGGCTATGAGTAAGATTCTGACAAAACCTGCCCCCTACAAGCGGTACATTCTTTCTCAGAAATCTCCTAATGTCCTACCACTGAGGCATAGCCTCAAAAGTTAGCATGGTTCTCATTTGCCGCTTTCAGCCGCTCTAGCACTTCTGCCACCGGAATTGCGCCCAATTCGCCAGCGGCACGGGTACGGATGCTAAGAGAATTGGCCTCCACCTCTTTAGCACCAACCACTGCCATCACGGGAATTTTGTCCTTTTCGGCGTTACGGATCAACTTGCCGAGACGATCGCCGCTAGTATCCACTTCTGCCCGAATGCCGATCGCCAGCAGTTGGCTCACCACCTGTTTGGCAAAGGGTAGCTGATCTTCGCTAACCGCCAGCAGGCGCACCTGAATCGGCGCTAACCAGACCGGAAAATCGCCTGCATACTCTTCAATCAAAATGCCGATCAGTCGTTCTAGAGAACCAAACGGCGCACGGTGAATCATCACAGGTCGCTTGCGAGTGCCGTCTTCGGCAACGTATTCCAAGTCAAAGCGTTCGGGGAGGTTGTAATCTACCTGAACTGTGCCAAGCTGCCATTCGCGATCGAGCACATCCTGAAAAATAAAGTCTAGTTTGGGACCATAAAATGCCGCTTCCCCAATGCCTTCAAAGTGATCCATGCCCAGTGTTTCTACCGCACGACGAATCGCTCCTTGAGCCTTATCCCATGCTTCATCCGAGCCAATGTACTTATCAGAATCAGGATCGCGGAAGCTCAAACGCGCTTTGAAGTTCTTCAATTGCAGGCTCTTGAACACGGACAGAATCAAATCCACCACGCTCAAAAACTCAGCATCCAACTGTTCAGGCGTGACAAATAAATGCGAGTCATCAACCGTAAAGCCGCGCACTCTGGTTAAACCGCCGAGTTCACCCGATTGCTCATAACGGTAGACCGTGCCAAATTCTGCTAGCCGCAGTGGTAGCTCACGGTAAGAACGTAGTTCGTTTTTGTAGATTTGAATGTGAAAGGGGCAGTTCATTGGCTTCATGACAAAGCCCTGCTCCAGTGCCGCTGCTGCCTCATCCTCTGCCATCAGCGGAAACATGTCTTCTTTATACTTTTGCCAGTGCCCAGAGGTTTTAAACAAATCCACTCTGGCAATGTGGGGGGTGACGACAGGCAGGTAGCCCCGTTTTAGTTGTTCCTGCTTAAGAAAATCTTCGAGGATCGATCGCAGCACCGTTCCCTTTGGTGTCCACAGCGGCAAACCAGGACCAACTGAATCCGAAAAAATGAAGAGACCCAGTTCTTTGCCCAGTTTGCGGTGGTCGCGCTTCAGGGCTTCTTCTTTACGCCGCTTGTATTCTGCTAACTGTGCCGGAGTTTCCCAAGCAGTGCCATAGATTCGCTGGAGTTGAGCTTTAGTTTCATCGCCCCGCCAATAGGCACCAGCGACACTTTCCAAGTCAAAGGCATCGGGGTTAAGCTCAGCCGTACTCTCAACGTGTGGACCCGCGCACAAATCCCACCACTGGTCACCCAGATGATAGAGCGTAATTGGTTCTTGCAAGCCTTCTAAAATTTCTAGCTTGTAGGGTTCGTTAATTGCCTGAATACGCTGCCGAGCCTCTTCCCGGCTCACCTCTTCCCGAATCACTGGCAGTTTGCGATTGATGATCTTCGTCATCTCCTTCTTGATTGCCTTCAGATCCTTCTCAGTAAATGGCTCTGGGCTATCAAAGTCGTAATAGAAGCCAGTTTCGATCGAAGGTCCGATCGTGACTTGCACTTTCGGAAACAGCTTTTGCACCGCCATCGCCATCACATGAGACGTGGTGTGGCGAATCTTCTGCAACGGTTCCGATTCGCTGGTGCGAGGCAGATGAATTTTCTCTGGTTGATCGTCTTCAGGGGAGGCGGAAACAGGCATAGGAGATGGCATCGATACAACAGACAATAGAGGGCAAACAGAGGAAAGCGCACGATCGCAGCGAGTTATCATCAAACCCTGACCTCAGAATCAATCCAAATGCCAGATGATTCCAGTCTAAAGTTTGATGCAGCGCATTCCACCTACGGCTAAAGCATTTACCGCAAAGACCGCAGTCTCTATATTACTGAATCTTCTTGATCCCCCTTGGCGCAAACGGCTTTGCGTTACTTAAATCTATGTAAAGAAGGTTTACGAACCTGAGAAAGCGCTAAAATGAAAATATGGACATAACCAGTCAGCTTTACTAATGTTTGATTCCCCTTCACCGAATGCAGACCTGCTTCGCTCCATCTTGGAGCCACTCCTTGAAGATTTTCAGTATTGGTTCCAGCGATCGCGGCTTTTGTTGGAAACAGAAGCACTTCCCTTTTTAGGTACTGAGCAACGAGACTCTTTGCTAAAGCGGATTGTGGTAGCGCAGCAGGAAGTCTCTACGGCACAGATGCTCTTTAGGGCAACAGGTGGTCAGGTGGGGATTGAGCTGTCAGTCATGAAACCCTGGCATGATTTAGTAGCAGAATGCTGGCAAGTAGCAGTGCGCCGACGGATGCAGGAAGCAGCTGCACAGGCATCAGACGAAAAAGACTGTAACGGACTGTAGCATTTGAATAAACTTAGGGTAGTCGCGTAGCATGATTGAGGAGTGATTAGCATCACTTTTTAACTTTGTTGATGACTCGATTTAGTCCAATCACTTCAAGCGACTTTGAAACACCTATCTTTGTAAGCATTCATAAAAACACACTATTGCGGCTCCAACTGAGACTGCGGCTTTTGAGGAAAAACCTATGCTATTACATTTGCTCTATGTCATTGCCTTTACTACGCTTGCCTTTTTTGCGGTTGGCAATCTGATTCGGAACATGATGACGCTGGGTATGGAATCTCAGCGTCCCCCAGCGCCAAAAGGTTGGACGATGGGTGAACCTCAAGTAGCAGGACGATCGCGCCTACAAGCAGTCCCCCATCCAGAGTTTTTAGATGACGCTGGCAAAGTGATTAACGAGCCACTGCTGGTCATGCGGTCGATGAGCATGGAAGATGCACGTGAGCAGTTGGACGCAATTTATGAATCGTCTCCGGGTGCGAGTTCGTTTGGCTCAAGTGATCTGCGTGATGATGCTTAACTGAGCCTAGAGCGCCAATCCTGATTACTATAGAAGTGCAGTCGCTTAATACTAGGTAGCCCATGTCTGAACTACCTGAAGTGCAGCCTTCAGACGTAACTGAAAAGCCGAACTCTGAACTACCTGAAGTGCAACCTTCAGATGTAACTAAAAAGCCGAAGGATGCCGCGAGCGTTTCTACCTCAGTAGTGGAGACATCAGCGGCTCTTTGGTATGACATTCTAAGCTCCCTAAAAGGATGGAAGCGCCTTGTACCTGCACAGTGGGTTACAGACACTTTAATGTCCTGGTTTAGTGTTAGTGAAGCCGAGATTGCCGAGATTTTGGAGCAGGTGCGGGGACAGTTGCCTACCACTGAAGCACTGCTAGTAGGCAAGCCGCAGGCAGGCAAAAGTTCGCTTGTGCGAGGGTTAACTGGAGTTTCTGCTGCTATTGTTGGGCAAGGCTTTCGACCGCATACTCAGAACACGCAGCGCTATAGCTACCCTACAAGCGATTTACCATTGCTCATTTTTACCGATACGGTTGGTTTGGGCGATGTTTCTCGGGAGACAGGAGCGATCGCGCAGGAGCTTATCAGCGAACTTCAGCCTAACGAAAACCGCCGCGCCAGAGTCCTGATTCTTACTGTCAAAATTAATGATTTTGCGACTGATACGCTACATCAGATTGCTAGCACGATCCGTAAGCAGCATCCAGACGTGCCTTGCTTACTAGCTGTGACGTCCCTTCACGAACTCTACCCAGTCGATCGCACTGATCATCCCGCTTATCCCCCCGATGTAGAGGCGGTGAACCGAGCATTTGCGGCTGTACAAGAATCGTTTAAGGGGTTGTTTGATAGCGCAGTCATGATTGACTTCACATTAGAGGAAGACGAGTTTACGCCAACGTTTTATGGTGTGGAGGCATTGGTCAATGCCTTAGCCGATTTATTGCCAGAGGCAGAAGCTCGCGCTATCCATCAGCTTCTAGACGATACAGCTGGACAGCAGCTTGGCAACCTTTACAGAGACGCAGGTCGCCGCTACATTCTGCCCTTTGCGATTATGGCGGCAACTCTTGCCGCTGTGCCGTTACCCTTTGCAACGATGCCCGTTTTGACCGCGCTACAGGGTTCATTAGTGGGGTTGCTAGGGCAACTGTATGGGCAAACACTGTCGCCATCGCAGGCAGGCGGAGTCGTCAGCGCGATCGGCGGTGGGTTTTTGGCACAGGCGATCGGGCGCGAACTAATCAAATTCATCCCTGGCTTCGGCAGCGTGATTGCAGCATCGTGGGCAGCCGCTTATACCTGGGCACTGGGTGAAGCTGCCTGCGTTTACTTTGGCGACTTAATGGGCGGCAAAAAACCTGACCCCAAACGGATTCAACAGGTAATGAACGCATCCTTTGCTACGGCAAAAGAGCGCTTCAAGCAGACAAGCTGATAGCTATCAGCTTGTCTGTGGAGTAGCCAGTGCACGCCCTACGCGTTGCAGTTTATGCCTGAACGCTGTCTTTGAATGGTGAGAAGTCTCCTCATACCAACTAGCAGACCAAAGCTGACCGCTAAATACCTAAACGCTGATAGATGGGGTCAAGGTGCTTCAAGTGGTGCTGCGGATCAAAACACGCTTCGACCTCCTCGGCAGATAGGTGCTTGGCAACACGAGCATCCTGGCTAATCAGATGACGAAAATCGCCATCGGGTTTATTCCAGGCTTGATGAGCGCAGGCTTGTACTACAACATACGCATCTTCTCGGCTCATGCCTTTCTCGACCAGCGTCAGCAGCACCCGTTGACTAAAGACAACGCCACCATAAAGGTTCAGATTACGCGTCATGTTTTCGGGATAGACCAGCAGGTTTTTAACCAGATCAGTTGCTTCGACGAGCATAAAGTGGGTCAAGATGCAGGCATCCGGTAGAATCACCCGCTCTGCTGCGCTATGGGAAATATCGCGTTCATGCCAAAGCGCCACGTTTTCTAGCGCCGTCCCTGCATGGTTGCGAACCACACGCGCCATTCCAGTTAGACGTTCCGATCGAATGGGGTTTCGCTTGTGGGGCATTGCAGAGGAGCCTTTCTGCCCTTTGGCAAAATACTCTTCAACCTCCAGTACATCAGTGCGCTGAAGGTTACGGATTTCGACAGCAAAGCGCTCGATCGACGCTGCTAAGAGCGCCAGTGTTTGCACAAACTCAGCATGTCGATCGCGTGAAATTACCTGCGTTGAAGCAGTATCAGGCTCTAACCCAAGATGCTGGCAGGCGATCGCCTCTACTTGCGGGTCAATGTTGGCATAGGTTCCTACTGCGCCAGAAATTTTGCCAACCGCAATGCTGCGCTGTTGACGGCAAAGGCGATCGCGATGACGTAAAACTTCCGCTAACCAGCCAGCAAGCTTAAAGCCGAAGGTGATCGGTTCTGCATGAATGCCGTGCGATCGACCAATCATTACGGTATGACGGTGCTGCTGAGCCTGATAGCGAATTGCCTGAACGAGCGATTCTAGCTGTGCCATCAAGACATCTAGACTAGCGACAAGCTGGAGCGCTAAAGCTGTATCCAGCACATCAGAACTGGTTAAGCCAAGGTGAATATAACGTCCCGCATCGCCCACGTACTCGTTGACATTCGTGAGGAAAGCGATCATGTCGTGGCGTACTTCCGCCTCAATTTCCAGTACTCGCTTCGGGTCGAAGTTTGCCTTCGCCTTAATGTCTACCACCGCATCCGTTGGAATATAACCAAGTTCTGCCTGCGCTTCGCACACGGCAATTTCGACTTGCAGCCAGGTCTTCAGCTTGTAGGTATCTGTCCACAAGTTGCCCATTTCGGGCAGAGTATAACGCTCAATCAAGGTTCGTGTCGCACAGCACAACGGCTCTATTGTACAACTGTCCTTTGATGGATGAGTGGAGATAAAGAATTGCTGAATTCCAGCACGTTATGGACTCTCGCTCAGGAACTTGATTGAATATTTATGAATGGTCATCTATCTTAGTGTAGAGATTGGTACAGAAAGAGGCATATTGTAGACGTATGCTGCTTCTCATCCACCCGTTTTCTTTAGATGAACGGTTGCAGCACTTCAATCTGGAGCAATGTACGATGTATCGTCAAGCTAAGTTCAGTGCGTTAACAAAACAAGCTAGACAGATCGCGACGATCGCTTGTTGTACAGGCTTGCTATCAAGTTGGTCGATCGCCGCCTTACCTTTAAGTGCAAGCAGCAACCAGATAGGTATTCATGATCCGATGCTGCACGCAGCCCGCTTAAATGCAAAGGTTACGCACCTCGAAATTCACCTCAATCGACGTCAGGCTGTGCTTTATCAGGGCAACACCCCAATCAAACGCTATCCGATTGGGACAGGACGGGAAGGGTGGAAAACACCGTTAGGCAACTTTCACGTGATGCAAAAGAAGCGCAACCCTACTTGGATCAATCCCTTCACTGATGAGCGCATCACTGCTAATGACCCCAGAAACCCACTGCGCGGTTATTGGATTGGCTTCTGGACAAACGGCAAGAACTGGATTGGCTTTCACGGCACGTTAGATGCTAGCAGTGTCGGCAGAGCTGCCTCCCACGGCTGTATTCATATGTACGACAGTGACTTGAGAGACCTCTTTTCACACGTCAGCTTAGGTACTCCAGTTAAAGTGCTACCATAAGCCCCATTAGCGCATTATGTGTCTAATTTCCTCCAAAAGGCAGTTAACAGGTGCCTTTTGGTGTGAAAGCTTGCAATTTTGACTGAACTTCTCCCGAGTTCTCGTTACAAATGTCTATAGCTAGAAGGAGGCTATACGCTCCGTTCTTTTCTTCAATAGAGGCAAGACCATAGATTCAGTTCATCTGGTTCCTCCAATGCAAGAAACTCCTGTTACTCATCGACCTACAGAACGGCAGATTACCCGAAAAAATCTGTTTTCTAGTCTGATCATTGGGCTGGTGCTGGGTACGATTGCCGGTACACCTATCGGTTGGTTTACCCATCGTATTTATGCTCAGCAACGCACTGCCCAAGTTTTGCTCTGCCGACAGCAAAGCTTTGGGTTACCTGAAGCAGATTTACAGGCACGCTGCGGCGCGCCCTATTAAGCAATCAAAAAGTTTTAGGGCGCAAGCTTGACTTTAAAACTTGCAACTATTTCGAAACATCTTTGCAACCAGCTATTAGCAAAGAAATCTAATGCGTCTAGAGGTAGAAGGCGTAGTACTTAGCAAACCCCTAAGATGCACTTGAGATTTTTTCGATCTCAGCAAAGTAAAACTTAACAAAAGATACGGGAGAGCTTATCATGCAACGCATCATTTCCTTTTTAGGCAAGAATTTATTAGTTATTGGTTTAGTAAGTTTAATCAGTTTGTCAGGCGCATTTTTCGTTGCCGTGCAACCTAGCTATGCAACAGTAGCTCAAGAACGCATGAGCGACAGTAGCAAGAAAGATCAAACGCCAGAACAGGCTTATGAGCAAGTCGTAAAAGAGGCTAAAGATGCCGTTAACAATCCGCAGGCTCTTGATGAAGCGTACGACCAAGATCAAAAAGCTCATAAGCAAGAACAAGGGGGCTTGCTAGAAGGTGCTAAGAAAGCCCTTGAGAAAGTAACCAATGCTGATTCGTAAGCGCTGAAGCAGTCAAAAAACTTAAAAGCTAATACTTTACCCCGGTTTAACGATCGGGGTTTTGTTTGACTATGTTTATCCGCCTAACTGTATGGGCACGCTAAGCTAAGCCAGCAGCATTCGCCATTGATGAACTCCTGAGTAAGGTTTACAACGCCCGGTCGCTGGCACCGGGCTTTCTCATTTTAGAGAAGGCTTTTTATCGCCGTACTGTCCCTATCTATAACCCTCCAACACTTAGCGCTGTAGTCTGGTGAGGGCAGACTGAAGCCGCTAGTGGCAAAACTAACTGCAACAGTTTCTTTCGTCTCATTGCCTTCCCTCGTCTCACCACCAGAGTTTGACCCTACTCTTAGGACAACTTTAAGGCGGACTTAAGTACGATCGCTCATCCAAAACACACTCATCAACTCAAGCGTGACGATCGCTCCCTACCCTTAACATCCTTTCAATTACCTAAATAAAACTAGAGCAGGGGGCGAGCTGTCCTTTCAAGCTAACGTCTGGTTTCAAACGGTAACTGCACGGCTTGCTAAAGCGTTGGTTGAAAGAGAACTTGAACGCGATTGTTACCTGTATCGCCTGCGTTCACGTTATCCAAAAGCTCTCTGTCGTCTTTTACAGGGCTTATAACCAAAAATGTATCGTTGTTTAGTCGCTCATAAACAACTTGGTTGTCAGAGGAACCAGAAACGCCGATCGTGCTCTTTTCGTAAGGGTTTAGCAAGGGCGCTTGTGCAGGAGTAGCACTGATCCGAATTGCCTGACTTTGCAGACCGCTAAGTGCAGCAGCACCATTAACGGGACGAGATTGTGCGTTTGCAGCAGAACTTAAGCCACCAACTACGACAACGGCACTGAGGACAGCAATTACTCTATTCATGACTCTAGCCTCTAGTAATGCTCTTTAACTTCAATGATGCCGTCTATGCTTTTCTAGACCCTCTATCTTGAGCAAGTACGTTAGTAGCGTAGCCCTTTGCTAGAGCTATACCCTTGGCTAGACTTTCCCTTCTGGTGTCTGATAACGATCGTTTGACGACGAGCGCTGTCCATAGGCTGTAATCTTCTAGCACATCCAGACTGGTTTAAAGACAGCTTGGAACAACTCGATCGTCCTGACACCACGATTTTGCATAAACTCTGTGTCAGGTTTATGCCAATAAAATTATTCTTAGAAGCTGAACGTCTCTTACAAAAAGAGCCCGTGACGAGGATTGAACTCGTGACCTCACCCTTACCAAGGGTGTGCTCTACCACTGAGCCACACGGGCAAACAGGGTCATAAACTTTAAGCTTTAGCTTTAAGTAAAGAATCCAGTTGGATTAACTCAAAACTTAAAACTCACTGCTTACAACATTATCGTGGATGGGCCGAGCTGGATTTGAACCAGCGTAGGCGTAGCCAGCGGATTTACAGTCCGCCCCCATTAACCACTCGGGCATCGACCCACTTCAGTCCACGAAAATAGATCCTAGCACAACGAGATGCACCAAAATCATCGTTAGTAGATTTTGATCCTAAATTAAAAAGTAGTGCTGCAAGTCACGATCGCCCTTTACGTTAAGAGCCATCGTGTGTTTCGATCGCAGACTGCTGCAAGAATCTGTGCGAATGTCTCAACCTTCACTATAATCAACGCCATCTGCACTTCTCTGGGTCACCACTTGTCTGCAAGTTGAATCGGCTGTCTGCAAGCCAAACCTGTCGTCACTCCTTCACCGCATGACTTTTATCTCTATCGCCTACGGACTGTTTCTGTTAAGCGTGATCGGCATTTACTGGTCGGTTCAGCAGCAATGGCTTCGTATGTGGGCGCTGCTAGCAGCTAGCATTGTCTTCTATTCATCTTTTCAAGTGCAGTATCTGCCGTTGCTAGTGGCGGGTACATGGGTGACGTTTCAGCTAGGGCAGGCGATCGACCTTCCCCCTGACTGGCGTAACAATGACTGGCAGTTTGCCCAACAAGATTGGAATCGGCGACGACTGAGGCTCTTGTGGCTAGGGATTGGGGTCAATGTCTTGCTGCTGGTCGGGTTTAAGTACATACCCTTTTTGCTTTCAACGATTGGGGCTGTGTTGGGCAACCCAGACCTACAAAACAGCGCGAACTGGACGCGATCAAATCTGATTGTGCCATTGGGACTAAGCTTTTTTTGTTTCGAGTGCATTGCTTATCTGGTAGATGTTTATCGTGGGGCACCAGCAGCGCAACAATTTCTCAAGTTTTCTGCCTACAAACTTTTTTTTGCCAAGCTGATTAGTGGTCCCATTACTCGCTATCATTCGCTGGCAGCGCAAGTCGAAACGCAGACGTTTCCAACGGTCGATCGCCTGGTTGAAGGCGTATGGCTAATTGCCTGCGGCGCAGTAAAAAAAGGGTTACTGGCAGATAATCTTGGCGTTCTAGTTGATCTCAGTTTTCAAAACCTGCAACGGGCAGGCAGCGGCGATCTGTGGTTAGCAACTGTTACGTATGGGCTACAGCTTTATCTAGACTTTAGCGGCTATGTCGATATGGCACGAGGAAGTGCTGTGCTGTTGGGGTTTGACCTGCCACAAAATTTTGACTTTCCCTATTTCAGCACTAGCATTGCAGACTTCTGGCGACGCTGGCATATGACGTTGGGCGACTGGTTACGCAATTACCTTTACTTTCCACTCGGCGGCTCGCGGCAAGGCTTGTTGCGTACCTGCTTGAATTTGGTCATTGTTATGGCGATCGCGGGTATCTGGCACGGAGCCACCTGGGGCTTTGTTGTCTGGGGTTTGCTGCATGGGGTCGCGCTTGTCGTTCATCGGCTGACTGAAGCGTTGTCACAGCGGCAGCCCTGGCTAAAAAGCGCTTGGCAAAGCTTACCAGGCGTTGTGCTGGCGTGGTTCTTGACGCAAAGTATGGTGTTTAGTACCTGGATTTTCTTTCGGTTGCCAGACTTAAAAGAGTCTTGGTTGGTGGTGCAGCGCTTGTGGGGACATACTGCTGACGCACAGTTTGCTCAAAAAGTGTACCTGGAAGCGCTTGGTCTCGCACCGTTTCAGATTGTGCTGCTGCTTTGGGGCTTGGGCGTCGCAATGGGGGCTGCGTATCTGTGCGATCGCGCGTTTAAACTACAGCTAAACTGGCATATCAAGCTGATGCTCGTGCCGCTCTGCTTGTTTGCGGTCTGGGTTTTGGCGCCCAAAGATTCCTTGCCTTACATCTACTTCGATTTCTAAAGCAAGGATTTCTAAAGTTGAGTAGATTTCACAATCGGTAAGAAGAGGATGGAACAAACCGAAAAACATCCTTAGTTGAGCCATGCTTGACGACTTAGCACGTTTGCTGAATGGGGATTTCAATGATGAAAGAGGCACCCTGTCCAGGCAACGAGCGGCACTTCAAGCTGCCCTTATGGCGTTCGGTGATGACCTGATGGCTGATAGACATTCCCATGCCCGTACCTTTGCCTACAGCTTTGGTAGTAAAGAAGGGATCGAATAAGCGTTTCTGAACCGCTTTGGGAATACCAGGTCCGTTATCAGTCATTTGAATCACCACAGTTTTGCCAGTTACCTTTGTCTGGATAGTAATGGTGCTGGGATGCTCTGCGAATGCTGCTAGAGAGCGGTGCTGATTCTGCTCATCCAACGCATCGATCGCATTACTCAAAATATTCATAAACACCTGATTGAGTTGTCCTGCATAACACTCAATCTTCGGCAACGTGCCATAGTCCTTCACGATCTCAATGGCGGGACAGTCTGACTTAGACTTCAGCCGATTGTGGAGAATCATGAGCGTGCTGTCGATGCCTTCGTGAATATCAACATCTTTCACTTCGGCTTCATCCAACCGCGAGAACGATCGCAATGATGCAACAATCTTTTGAATGCGATCGGCACCCACTTTCATGGAAACCAAGAGTTTGGGAAGATCTGCCATCAAAAACTCCAGGTCGATCGCCTCGACCGCAGCTTTAATTGCGTCTACTGGATTAGGGTAATGCTCCTCGTAGAGTGAGAGCAGCCTGAGCAAATCCTGGGTATAGTCATTCGCATGAGTTAAGTTGCCGTAAATGAAGTTAACGGGGTTATTAATTTCGTGTGCCACCCCAGCGACCAGTTGCCCCAAACTCGACATCTTCTCGTTCTGCACCATTTGCGTCTGCGTTCGGCAGAGTTCTTGCACAGCGTGCTCTAAGTCCGTTGCTTGTTGCTTAAGCTGTGTTTCTGCTTGTTTGCGATCAGTAATGTTAAAACTGGTGCCGACAAGACGATGAACATTCCCTTCCTGATTGAATAGTGGGTTAAAGGTAGTCATCAGCCAGGTATCTTTGCTATCAAACGTCAAATTTTCTTCTGTCGTCAGAGCTGTCTTGGTAACAATGCAGTGGTCTAGAAATTGACAGATCGCTGCACCTTCAGTTGCACCAAACACCTCGGCTGGCGTTTTGCCCTCCACCTCAGCACTTAAACGACCCATGAGCTTTGCTTCCACATGGTTGTGGCTAGCATATCGATATTCACCGTTTTCCAGTCGATCGACGACAAAAATAGAGCAGTTTACGCCGTCATAAATGCTACGTAGAAATTGCTCTTGTTCTTGCAGTTTTGCCTCAACATGTTTGCGCTCGTTCAAGGCAGCATGACGCTCCGAGATTTCTTGCTGCAATTGCTCAATGGTCTGCTCTAGTTCAGCATTGCGGGCTGTGATTTTAGCCTCTAGTTGGGCATTGGCTTCTTGTAACGCTAAAGCGTGTTGCTTTTGCTCTGTAATCAACTCAGCAAAAATGATAATGCTGCCGATCGTGCCCATAGAGCCATACCAGGGGCGGACTTCCCACTTGAGCCAGATGATATTGCCATCAACGTCGGTTACAGCTTCTTCCTCAGAGCGCTCGATTGCACCTGCCAAACACCGCTGATGAACACCTTTCCAATGCGGTGGCAGGTCGGGAGAAAGGTCGTAGTGAGATTGCCCGATAACGTCGCGATCGCCAAAGCCGTAGTCTTCACACCAACGACGACTTGCTAACAGGTAGTGCATCGTGCGATCGAACATGGCGATCGCGATCGGGCTATGCTCGGCAAACGATCGCAGTAGTGTGGCTTGATCAGTTCCCTCATCGTTTGAATCCAAGCTCAGTTCGGTGGACTGCATGCGCGTCAAACACTCCCTATGAGGACAAAAGCGGCTTTAACTACCGTCTTCATCATGCCCTGAACAAAGAATGTGTTAACGCAGCATGGTAAGCTCGCGCTGTTTGGATGGTTGCGGCTCTAGACCAGCAAGCCTGTATTACCTGTAGGTGTCTGCCGAATTGGAATTTCAATGACAAAGGTTGCGCCTTGCCCAGGCTGAGAACTGCACTGAAGCGTACCCTTATGCCGTTCGGTAATTACTTGATGGCTGATGGACATCCCCATGCCCGTGCCTTGACCAACGGCTTTAGTGGTGAAGAAGGGGTCAAAGAGCCGCTTTTGCACTTGCTCGGACATCCCCGGACCATTGTCAGCAATCTGAATGACGACACGATCGCCCCGTTGCTTGGTACGAATCGTAATGGTGCTTGGCTCCGCAACACAATCAGCAGGTGAACGTTGCTGGTTATGGTCATCCATCGCGTCGATCGCGTTGCTTAAGATGTTCATAAACACCTGATTGAGCTGCCCCGCATAACATTCGATCCTGGGCAGGTTGCCATACTCTTTCACTACTTGAATAGCAGGATGATCACTTCTTGACTTCAGCCGACTGTGGAGAATCATCAGCGTACTATCAATACCCTCATGAACGTCCACATCTTTCACTTCGGCTTCGTCTAGCCGCGAGAACGATCGCAGCGATTGCACAATTTCGCGAATGCGGTCTGCCCCTACTTTCATGGAGACGAGCAGCTTGGGCAAATCGCTCCGCAGAAAGTCCAGGTCAATGTCTTCAATGGTTGTTTCAATGGCTGCGGTAGGCGCTGGATCATGCTCCTGATAAAGCTCCAACAGGTCGAGTAAGTCTTGTGTGTACTGACTAGCGTGATGGATATTGCCGTGAATGAAGTTGACTGGATTGTTAATTTCATGCGCTACACCCGCTACAAGCTGACCCAGGCTAGACATCTTCTCGCTTTGCACCAGTTGCGTTTGGGCTTGACGCAGTTCTTGAAGCGTTTGTTCGAGCGCCTGAGACTTCTGCCGTTCGCCTGCTTCGCTCTCCCGCAATTCTGCTTCAACCTGCTCGCGTTGAGCAATCTCAGACTTGAGCTGGTTATGGGTAGCTAATTCTCGAATTACTGTGTCAAAGGTCATGGCTAGAAACCGGATTTCGCTAGCAAGCGTGATGCGGGGCATTGTAAAAGCGCCCGATTGTTTGCTGTCCCTGACGGCATCGTTCAGTACCCTCAGGGGAAGTAAGACCGTTCGATGAATGAGAACACCAATGAGACACAGAATGCCGATCGTGCCAACCAGCAAAACCAGAGTAGAGGAGTAGAAGAAACGTTTTGAGTCGGCTTGCATCTCTTGCAGGTCAACGATCGCGATCGCCAGCCCACGCTGCCCTGAAGTACCAAAGAGTACGCTGTTAAAAGGCAAGACCTGCACCAGCACAGGTTTGCCATGTAGAGTCATTGCTTGACTAACTTCCGTACCTTTCAGTGCCGCTTGCTCAATAGAGGGTGCTAACTCTGGGTGCTCGATGGTGTAAAAGCTGTCTGCGACTCCATGAGAGGAGTGCTCTGAGTCCTGAGAACTATGTGCCAAAATCTTGCCACTTGGGTTCACAATGACAATCTCAATGACGGCAGGCAGGGTGGCGTAATTTTGCACGACCTGCCGCAGAATATGGCGATTTTCGATCGCCAGCAACCCCTCAGTGGAAAACTCCAGCGATTGCGTAATTGTTTGAGCGCGTTGTTTTACCTGTTGAGCTAAGTCTTCCTGGATGAGACGGTAGTTTACCCATAGGGTTGCAAAGCCGACTGTTAGGAGGGAAAGCCCAAAGCCAAGCAAGAGTTGCTTTGAAAGACTTTGCTTCCGTAATTGCAAGAGTTGGTTCAAGCTTTCCAAGCCTCAATTGCAGCAGTGATTGGTCTGGAGCTGATTTCAATATCTTTACGGGGCACGTGACCAGCGCGTGGATCGTCTTGCAACAGTTGAGCCAGTTGGGCGATCGACTGTTTTAGCCTGCCCTGCGACTGAATGCCAACCTTCAGCGATTGCAATTTTGGCTGCCCGACGGCACAAGCGTTGAGACCAAGACTAATGATCAGGGCGATGAAGCTTAAGCCACTGAACGATCGCCAACCGTATAGGCTGGAGCTGACTCGTCTGGTTAGAGAGCCTAGCCAGCGAGTCTTGACCTGCTTCATAGCCTTTTTCCTGAGACTTCGTGGATGCAATTCCTTCTTCAAAGTGCCCATCCACTGGTCAAAGATCACAGCACGCCACACTGCCCTTGCTGGCGTAAGAGGTGATCGCATAGTACGAGTGCCATCATTGCTTCAACCATCGGCACGGCACGGGGTAACACACAGGGATCGTGACGACCTTTGGCTGCTAATGTCACTTCTTCGCCTGCATTCGTTACGGTGCGTTGCTCTTTGCGAATGGTAGCAGTGGGCTTGAAAGCAACGCGAACGAGAATATTTTCGCCGTTGGAGATGCCCCCTTGTACACCGCCCGATCGATTTGTAACGGTGCGAATGGTGCCGCGATCGTCTGTGTAAAATGCGTCGTTATGCTCACTGCCTGTTAGCAATGTGCCTGCAAAGCCAGAGCCAATTTCAAAGCCTTTAGTCGCTGGGAGAGACATGATACCTTTTGCTAGATCAGCTTCGAGCTTGTCGAAAACGGGCATTCCCAGACTTTTGGGGACATGACGGGCAACACATTCCACCACACCACCGATCGAATCCCCTTCTTTCCGCATCTGTTCAATCAAATCAATCATGCGATCAGCAGCATCTTGATCGGGACAACGGACGATGTTGCTCTCCACCTGCTCCAAAGTCACGGTTTCGGCATCAACGGCACCTTCCAGATCTTTGATTCGCTTGACGTAGCCGATGATCTCTACCCCTCCCACTTGCTGAAGAATCTTTTTAGCGATCGCGCCTGCTGCGACTCGCCCAATAGTCTCCCGTGCAGATGAACGACCCCCACCCTGCCAATTACGAATGCCATACTTTTCGTCATAGGTTGCATCGGCATGAGAGGGACGGTACTTGACCGCCATTTCGTCATAGTCTTGCGATCGCTGGTCTTTGTTGCGAACGAGGATGGCGATCGGGGTGCCCGTCGTTTTACCATCAACCATGCCAGAGAGAATTTCGCAGGTATCCGCTTCATTGCGCGGCGTTGTAATCTTGCTTTGTCCCGGTCTACGGCGGTTCAACTCTGCCTGGATTTCCTCAACCGAGATTTCTAGCCTGGGCGGACAACCATCAATGACGACACCAACGCCACCGCCATGCGATTCGCCGAAGGTGGTAATGCGAAAGAGATGACCGAAGGTATTGCCCATAGTGATTGTTGGAGAGAGGGTAAGATGGCGATCGTAATGGAAAACGGGCGTTTGAGGACGGGTCAGAATCACCGAAGACCCTCGTAACTACTTCAGCCTGAATGCCACCGTCACATCATGCAGATTGGCATTTGGAAAAGCAGTTGTATAGTCTTGAACCAGGTTTTGCAGGGCATCAAAATAGCTGAAGGCAACGACTAGCTGCGCCCATGTGGGACTGCGATGAAACTGAATACCTAGCTGCCGTGCTGCTTTACGACACTCATTGAACGAGCCATACCGTTGTTTTAGCCCTGCTTGATCAAGAACAACTGGAGGCTGAAACCGCACGGCGGGCAAGACCTGAGAGTTCGTTTCTGCCTGCTGGTGCAGTTGATTAACCGCAACTTGCGCCACTGTAAAAATCTGGGCAGCATTCTTGAGATCTGCCTCGTGATTGATATGCAGTTGATCCAACAACTGATTAATGCGTTTTTTGCCCATAAACTTATAAGTCGCGCAGCGATCGCTGGACAGACGCTGGATCAGTATACATTTGCGGATTTTCCTGACGATCCTCTTGCTTTGAGGGTAAGGACGATGCAGCGGGCGATTGATTTGAACTGAGCACCAAATCATCGCTTTCTTCTCGCCACCAGGTAATTAATGCTCTCAAGGCTCGCCAAAAGCGGTTAAACCGACCGGGGAAAGCCATTGCTCCCATGGGGCTACCGATGTCTTCAACCTCTCTAAATGCCTGGGAAATTTGCTCCAAATGAGAAGACATTGTGCCTAGTTCTTGCTCCAGAGCAGTAATAATATCCTGTTTGTTTTGAGCCAATACTTCTTTATCTTGAGCTACCTGATTAATCAGTTGCTGTAAACGAGCGACATCACTTCGTAACGTTACAACAGTTTGCTTATGCTCTTCATTACGTCGAATGAGCTGCGATCGACTGCGGTTCGTAAAAATAAGGCAGTCTCGCATCTCTACATAAAGCTGACTCACATCCGACGGACTCAGATGCTCTACCGTTTTTGGAAAGTCTGTTGCTGAACGAAAGCGATCAGTCGGATGATTTGAGGTCGCCATTGTGTCACTCCAGGAGCGGTGCCATTCTTTCTCTTAATTATTGGCAAGTTCATCGGACTTGTTGCCGTCATTCTAACCATTTACCAAACTTTTTTATTTCTAAACAAAAACGCCCTCCTAAAAGGAGAGCGCTTTGTTGAGCGAGAGCCTGGTGTAATTAGCCGTCGATCGCAGGAGCCTGCATTGAAACGAGGATTGCGTCGCCTGCTGCCAGGTCAAGCGGGAAGTTGTGAGCATTGCGTTCGTGCATCACTTCCATACCTAGGTTGGCGCGGTTCAAGATGTCCGCCCAGGTGTTAACCACGCGACCTTGAGAATCCAACACTGATTGGTTGAAGTTAAACCCATTCAGGTTAAACGCCATCGTGCTAATGCCCAGAGCCGTCAACCAGATACCAACCACGGGCCATGCACCCAGGAAGAAGTGCAGTGAGCGCGAGTTGTTAAAGCTGGCGTATTGAAAGATCAAACGACCGAAGTAGCCATGTGCTGCCACGATGTTGTAAGTTTCTTCTTCTTGACCAAACTTGTAGCCGCTATTCGCCGACTCGTTTTCGCTGGTTTCTCGCACCAAAGAAGACGTGACCAATGAACCGTGCATCGCGGAGAACAAGCTACCACCGAAAACACCTGCCACACCCAACATATGGAAGGGGTGCATCAGAATGTTGTGCTCTGCCTGGAACACGAACATGAAGTTAAAGGTGCCAGAAATGCCGAGGGGCATCCCGTCAGAGAAGGAGCCTTGACCGATCGGATAGATGAGCAGTACGGACGTAGCTGCCGCTAGAGGTGCAGAGTAAGCGACGCAGATCCAGGGACGCATACCGAGGCGGTAGGAGAGTTCCCACTGGCGACCCATGTAAGCGAAGATGCCAATCAAAAAGTGGAAAACAATGAGCTGATAAGGACCACCGTTGTAGAGCCACTCATCTAGAGAAGCGGCTTCCCAAATGGGGTACATATGAAGACCGATCGCGTTGGAGGAAGGCACAACCGCGCCGGAGATAATGTTGTTGCCGTACAGCAAAGAGCCAGCCACAGGCTCACGAATGCCGTCAATATCTACAGGGGGAGCAGCAATGAAAGCAATGATAAAGCAGATAGTTGCTGACAGCAGGGTAGGGATCATCAACACTCCAAACCAGCCTACATACAGACGGTTATCAGTGCTAGTGACCCAGTTACAAAACCGATCCCATGCGCTTTCGCTTTCGCGCCTTTGAATGGTTGTTGTCATAGTAGTAATAAGTGCTAGAAACTACAGGAAATCCGTAGCCAAAAAATAAATGTTTGGCAATCTTTACCAGATGCTGGTATTGCTTACCTACTCTCATAGTATTGAGATCCGTTTTTATTATTCCAGCGTTGCCTGTGAAGATTTATCAACTCGATTGCAATCTCTTTCTATCGCTCAAAGCCCTTTAATAGACTGGTTTAAGAGCTTGATTCGTTGCTATTCAGCGAAGTCTACGAAGATTGATTTTTAAGTTTTACGAAGCGATCGCAGACGCAAGCAATTGACCTTCAAAGTCACAATCACGATGAAATAAGCATCCAAGAAAAAGTGCTACCTTTTGTCACAATTACTTTGGCAACGGGCTTTTTAACGTAATTGCAACTATTAGTGATTTTTCTTCACTTTAAACTGACAAAAGTGTTCAAAGACTCAATAGAGAACGGGGCAACTGTTGGATTTTAGGCAAAGACCATCATCAAAAACTGTCATGCCATGAGAATTGTTCCCCGGCTTGGAGACACCAACGGTTCAGTAGAGTTGGCTTCTTGGACTATAGGACGATCGTTCAGCTAGTCCAACTCGATTAGTCCAGCTTTAACGCATTGGCAGGCACTTCGTCCCACGAATTGACGGTACGTAGGCGGGCAATCCAGCCTGCTGCTACTTGTTCGGCGGTCAGATTGTTTTGAAACGATTGGTGGCAGTCCTGCGCGTGGTCTTCATCGCAACACGCAATGCACGAGTAGAGGATACCGGATGGATCAATCTGTTCGTTTACCCAAATAGACACGATCACACGCTCCTGAAGTGTTTAGAGGGTTTTGGTTAGAGACGGAGACAAAGCAATTAGTGTCGATCGCTCTTCGTCTCCGTTCTCAATTACTCTTACTTCCCAGTCTACAAGCTTCACCGCTATCGTCTCACGATGTTTTACCTGCCATCAGCGTCAATGCATCTCCTGTAACGCGACAGATGCGCCAATCGGGTAAAACAGTAGCGCCCATCTGCTCGTAAAAGGCGATCGCGGGTGCGTTCCAGTCGAGCACACTCCACTCCAGCCGCCCACAGCCTTCTGCGATCGCCCGTTGCGCTAAAGATGTCAGCAAAGCCTTGCCGATACCCCGTTGACGATACTCTGGCAAAACAAACAAATCCTCCAGATAAAGCCCTGGTTTTGTTAAAAACGTCGAATAGTTGTAAAAAAAGAGCGCCAGTCCAGCAACGTTACCTGCGGTTTCAGCCAAAACCACTTCAGCATAGGGACGTGAACCAAACAAATGCTCCTTTAATGCTTCCGGCGTGCCTGTAACTGCATGAGAAAGTTTTTCATACTCTGCCAATGCCTGAATTAAAGCAAAGATAGTCGGCACATCGCTAGCAGTTGCCGCGCGGAGCTGGATTGGTTCAGGCATAGGGGCTAACGGTAGGTATCAGTAGAACAGAGCTGTAGGGATATTGCAATAACATTCCTACAAAAAACAATAGCTTTGAAAGATACCAACCGTCAGCAAAGCTTGCTAGAACCTTAGCTAGCCAGCGCGAGCGGGATTGATTCAGCTTGGTGTGGCGCGCGCTCGGGATTAAGGCGATCGTTCAAGTAGCTATACATACCGTCACACGCATCGAAATAAATGGTGACGCCCTCTCTGCCCTGCTCGGCGAAAATAATCTGTGCACCGTAGTGGGGAGAGGTCAAGAAATTTAGCCATCGAGCGACCTGAACATAGGGCACAGCAAGCTTACCCAGTTTTTCGCCATCAACCATTTCGAGCGAGAATTTAAGCGCTGGTTGCATAGAGAGTTCCTCAACGTTCTGCTGAGAGTATTCTACACGTAGAACAGTATATTTGTACTATTTAATTCCAACTGTTCTGATCTTTTATTGGGGTAAGGGAGGAAAGCGGAGAAGCAGGGGAGCAGAAGCAGTCTTTTAAGTTCCGACTTCTAGCTTCTGACTCCTAACGCCTGATAGCTAAGCTCCTTGCCTCATCACTCCTTATTCATGCTGAAACTCATCCAAAAGCGCCTGGAGCGAGGCTTTCATCTCGGTTGGCGTTGTGGGTGTGGTGCCAAACTGCCGGACGACAATGCTGGCTGCCAGGTTGCCTAAAACGGTTGCCTCCCATGAAGTTGCTCCTGCGATCAGCCCCAGCGTGAAGGCAGCAACAACGGTATCGCCTGCGCCTGTTACATCAAAAACATCCGTACGATTAAAGGCAGGAATATGGTGCTGAGTGCCGTTGCGATCGAATAGGCTCATCCCCTCTTCGCCACGAGTGATGAGCATTTGCTTTGCCTGAGTCAGCTGCAAGAGGGCGTGTCCACCTTGCTGAAGTTGCGTTAGGTCAGCCGGATTACCTGATGGACTAACGAGCGAATAACCAACAGCTTGCTCGGCTTCAGGCAGATTGGGTGTGAAAACCGTTGCGCCTGTGTAGCGATCGAGTCCGGTCTGAGCGTCAACAACACTGAGCGAATGGGTCAGCGCTGCTTGAATGACCGGTGGTGTTAAGGTACCATCGCCATAATCGGAGCAGACAACTGCATCAACGGTGCCAACGTGCTGCTGGATGTAGTCGGCAAGCTGAAGCTGGAGCGACTCAGTGGGCAAATTATCTGACTTACGATCGACCCGCACAATCTGCTGCGTTACTGACTGGCGAGCATGACCCGAGATCCGCGTTTTGGTTACAGTGGGGCGATCGCTGTCCAGCAGAACTCCTTGCGTATCAATACCTGCGCCTTCAAAAATGCTGCGTAGTGCTTTCCCCTGGTCATCAACACCCAGTAGCCCCACAGCTTTCACCTGTGCGCCCAGTTTCGCAAAGTTATAGACCGCATTTGCGCCACCACCCGGCACCTGTCGCGTCGTTTCATGGCGAATGATGAGCACAGGTGCTTCGCGAGACAGCCGCTCCACCTGCCCCGTAAGAAACTCGTCCAACGTCAAATCGCCGACGACTAAAATCTTCGCTGCCTGAAAGCGATCGATCAAGTAAAACAGCCGTTCAGCAGACGCTGCAAGCTGGGCTGCAAAAGACGCATCAAGAACCATAGACGATCGCACGTGACCCACAAGTCCGCAAAGAGTACGCAAACAACTTTATCTCAGTCAGAGTAGCGCATTCGGGTAATCACACACGCAACTCTAATAAAAAATGTGTTTTGTACAAATTGCTGCGAGCCAAACGCTTAAGCAGGATCAGCAGACTTAGGACAAACCGTTTTAGGATCAAATGTGTAGTCGAAGCGAATGAGCTGAAACTTATCACCATCACTAAATTTTTTATTTTTCGTGGTGGTGGTAATGTCTTCGATCGCAGCCGTATCTAAGCCTTTGTAGCCTGATGTAAGCAGCACAACGGGCGGTTCTGCGAGGGTGCCATCGGGTTTCACAATCGCGCTAAAGGAAGCATTACGCACCCCTCTCACCGACGGACAGGCATCCTTTGGAAAGAGATCAGTCACCCTCTCAGGCGTTTTGTAAAAGCGGCTGTCATCAACATTGCCATCCGTTACCTTCGCCGCCCTGTCTATGAAAGCAGTCACATTATCGTTAAAGACTCCTGCCGCTTTTTCTTCGGTTTCTGGACCATTGAAGGTGTATGAAGGATCGGACTGACGCGATCGGGCTGCATCTGCCTGAAGCGCAGCAATTTGTTCTGGCGAAAGCTTCTCTGCACGGGTAGGCGCATTTGAAGGGGGAGTCGGCTGGTCAGAATCTTTAGCATCTGCATCCGCTGGCTTGGATTCAGCAGGGGGCTTTGATGCCAGAGGCGGCGCTAAGTCAGGAGGCGGTTTGGGAGCAAGCGGCTGAGGAGTCGAGGGGCTTAGCGGCTTCTTTGCTGACGAAGCAGGAATATCAAAAATAGAAGGCGGCACCGGGAAAGAAAAGGTTGGTGGCGGATAAGGCGGAAGGGTGTAAAGCGATGGATCGTTATACACCTTAGGATCAGGCAGCTTTGGTGCTGGCTGGTTTGGCTGCAAGGGTTTAGCAGGCAGGAGTGATGGGGGAAGTGGCGTAGCAGCATCGAGCGTCGGCAGCTGCCTTTGCTCAGCAGGGGACAGTTCCAAAACCTGCACTCTTCGCTGTGTATCTAGCTCCTCCGGCTGGCTAGCCAACAGACTTGGTAACGATGCCCCTAGCACACCATGTGCCACAAGAGAGGCTAAGACAGACAGCGAAGCTGGTTGGCGCAATTTCTCTAGCACCCGCTCCAGGGTTTCCTGGTTAATCTGGGGTAGCCTTTTGGGTGATAAGGAATTAGACATAGCAGATACGCTCGGTCATGGGGCAATGGAAGCACGCGATCGAGAAGGAACGCCCTGCTTCAAATCTTAGCGCTCGCGGCTGGACTAATCGCGTTTTGTTGCCAGTTTGGAAACTGTATAAGGAGATAAGGACTAAGGAGTTATAGCGGTTTTTGTCTGAAAGGAAGTACACCCAATACCCGCCATCCTAACTTTACAAGCCGTACTGTGCTGATCTGGAAAAAGCGATCGCCCTCGTTGCTAATTCCTATTGTCAGCAAAAACGCTTTAAATTTTAGGAAAGCTGCCAATCTTTACTCTTCTTGCCCATGCCTCTACCGATCGTTATTTTGCCAGGTTATCTTGCGGGCGCGTTGGAATACCGTGTTTTAGAAAAGACGCTCCAAACGTTAGGCTTTCCAGCGGTTACAGTGCCCTTGCGCTGGCAAGACTGGGTGCCCACGATCGGCGGTCGGTCAGTATCTCCCATTCTGCGGGTGCTGGACACCACGGTGAAACAGGTGCTTCAGCAGTATGACGTGCCTAAAGTGACGCTGGTAGGGCATTCAGCCGGTGGGTGGCTGTCGCGCATCTATTTGGGCGAAAAACCATACTGTGTTCATCCTAATGATGTGGATGATGGTGCCTGGTCTGCCCGCGATCGGGTAGCAACACTCATTACACTCGGTACGCCGCACACTAGTTTGGAACGCTGGACGCGCAAAAATCTCGATTTTGTTAACCTGAGTTACCCTGGCGCGTTTTACTCAGATGTACGCTACGTCTGCGTTGCGGGAAAAGCGATCTACGGGGATCGCTGGCGAAGCTGGTTGGCTTTTAGCAGCTATAAATTGACGTGCGGACAGGGCAACACATGGGGCGATGGCATCACACCGATCGAGGCTGCCCACTTGAATGGTGCCGAAAATTTAATTCTTGACGGCGCGATGCATTCTCCTAGAGGCAATCGCGTTTGGTATGGATCGCCAGGCCTGTTGGAACGCTGGACACCGTACTTGGCGTAGAAAAAGGCAGAAGGCAAAAGCAACTAAAAATGCTCTGGCGTTTGCAGAGCGTGTTTAAGAGACTCAAGGTCGATTACTCCAACGAACACTGCCGCTTAAGTGCCTGCTTCAGCAAGGTGTTATATTGCCGGCTGCCGATAATATGGGCACCAAACCGTTCCAGATGGGGGTTCATCATTTGGGCATCAAAGAGAACGAACTGTCGATCGCGCAATCTTTCTACCAGCTTCACCATTGCGACCTTTGAGCCATCAGGAATGCGAAAAAACATCGACTCGCCAATGAAAGCACCGCCGATCGCTAACCCTAAAATGCCGCCTGCCAGTTCATCGCCCTGCCAGGTTTCAAAACTGTGTGCCCATCCTGCTGCGTGCAGCGATCGGTAAATGTCTTTCAGTTCTGCCGAAATCCAGGTCGTTTCGCGATCGGCGCATCCCTCAATAACCGCCTCAAAGTCTCGGTTCACTGCTACAGTAAAGCGCTCTTGATTAAGGACTCGCTGGAGCGATCGGGGATAGCGAAACCGCTCATCTAGGGGAATCAACGTCCGTTCTCGACTGGAATACCAGCCCAGCGAATCCCCTGTATTATCCGCCATGAGGAAATAGCCCTGGGCATATCCCTGGATAATAGAGGCAACATCAAAGCGGCTCTCACTCAAGCGTGCAACACCTCACTTCGTCAGACATTGGGCACCAGCATTTCATTATAAAAGCGAGTTAAATTCCCGACTTCCTCAAGCAGTCAACGCACTAAATGAGCCGGAGAGCAGCCTAGCTACTTAAAAATATCCTTTCGCTTTTGTACCCAGAACGTGACGACCAGATACACCACTGCATGGAGGCAAAGCATCCCCCAATTCAGCATCAAGTTGCGCCAGGAGGGATCATAAACGGCTGTCGGCTCAAAAGGAAGCGGAATTGTACTGCCATCTGGAAGTTTCGTTGGTTCTGGCACCATCGCATTAATATTCACGACCGTACCGTAGGCACCAACCGACCAGCGGCTCAGCATTAGCCAGGATAGTTTGCTGGTCAAGCTATCCATGCGGAAGAGGACACCAGAGAAGATGATTTGAGGCAGCAGCAAGAGGGGAAGAGCACTATTTGCCTGGCTGGCATTACGGACGATCGCCGAAACCATTAGCCCCATGCTCATGCAGGCAATCAGGGTGAGAAAGGTTGTCACGCCAACACCTAGTTCCCAGGTAAGGATGGTAGGAGCGGGATCAGCAAAACCGAGCAAAATAACCCACACAATCAGCAGCGTTTGCAGCAGTGCAAGACTGGCGAGAATGACGGCTTTTGACCCTAGATAGGCAAACAAACCAAGATTGACCAGTCGCTCTCGCAGGTAGATGGCTGACTCTTTGATAATCTCTTGAAGGGAACTAGAAAGCCCCACCCAGAGAGCCGCACAGGAAAACACAAAGAGAACGCGCAGTGCCAGTGGAGCCAGTGTAGGATCAGGCGTTTCGGCAAGGATGAGGGGATTTTTGTCTCCGACTGCCAGCATGATCAGGCTAATGCCGATCGGTGCTGTAAGCAGCGACAGCAACAGGTTCACGGGATCGCGACGAACCAGTTGAAAGTAGCGCTGCGTCAGCAGCCAGAGTTGAGCCAGAAAGGACGTACCTTTGCTGGGTGTTGGGATCGCTCGTGGCTTGTTGCCATTACCAGGGGTAAGGTGTCCGGTAACGTACTGCCAATAATCATCAGAGTGGCGGAAGCGTTCTGCCCATTGGCGCACGATCGTCTCGCCTTTTTCCAGTTCATTGTAGATGTCGGCAAAGTCATCCGATCCAGTTTGGAAGAACGCTAGCGCCTTGAGCGGTGGACCAAAATAGCAAAGCCGTCCGCCTCGTCCGACAAAAGCAAGGCGATCGCATAGTTTAATGTTTGCTGTCGCATGAGTTACCAGAATAACGGTGCGCCCCTCATCTGCCAGCTTCCGCAAAAGCTGCATCATTTTTTTGTCCAGTCCGGGATCAAGCCCTGATGTCGGTTCATCCAGAAAAAACAGTCTGGGATCGGCAAGTAGCTCCACACCAATACTGACTCGTTTCCGCTGACCACCGCTGAGTTTGCTAACTAACACACCAGATCGATCGCTCATTTCAATCTGATCAAGCGTTTTTTCAACAATGGCGGCGATGTCAGTATCAGCAGGCAGACGCAGCTTTGCGGCATAGGTTAGCACCTCCCCAACAGTCAATTCGCGATGCACGATGTCATCTTGGGGAACGTAGCCAATTTGGGCGCGGTACATCCCGAAGTTACGACGCAAGTTGGTGCCATTCAGATAAACAACCCCTTTATCAGTCGGATCGATCCCCAACAGCGTTCGCATTAAAGTTGATTTGCCAGCACCACTGCCGCCTACCAGTGCCACAAACTGTCCAGGCTCGATCGCCAGCGACACGTCATCCAAAAGGCGACGGTGTTCCTTTCGCTTCCCTGGCACCTCCCGCACCAATTCCCACGCATCTAAACGAATCTGGTTGCCGCGATCGACAACTTTCAGCACGTCATCTCGACAAACCAGAGTAAACGGACCAATTTGGATCGTGCAATCCGCAGGCAATACAAGACTACCGTTGACCCGCGTTCCGTTAACAAACACACCATTGGCGCTGTGATCTCGCAGAATGTAGCGCTGCCCGTCTGGTTCGATCGTGGCATGACGGCGAGAGACAATCGGCGCATCTAGTTCCAATGTTGCCTGGGGATCGCGCCCTAGAGAAATCGTTCGGTTCTTTAGTGAGAGCGATCGCGTCTCTGGCATCTCCGCTACTTCCGCACCCAAGGGATTGCGGTAAATCAGCGTCACCTGATTGTGAGGATTCTGCCCAATCCGCAGTTCTGCCCCATGCTTGAGTAAATAACCTTTTGAGGGCGTAATCCGAGTCCGGTTCAGAAAAATGCCGTTTGTGCTCGGTTTTTGACCATCGCCATCATAAAGGCAGTAATCTTCGCCCGATCGCCGCAACAGCGCATGACAGCCAGAAATCATCTGCCAGTCGCCAGGAAGAACCAGATCGGCGCGTTGGGCATCTCGTCCTAGAAGGTGCTGTTCCTGGGTCAGAAAACGTTGAACCGTTGTGCCCTGGTTAGTTAGCTCCAGGTAAGGTTGCGTTAGAACCGTCTTTTCGCTGGTTCGCATGAGGCATGAGTTGAAAGGTCAAGCAGTCTCCCGATGTTCAGGATACCCATACAACCTCAGCAGAGATAGTGTCCCCACTATTTAAACGTGGTCACAATAGACACGCTTCGCTTAACGTCCTAATTCTTGCGATCGTCGATCGGCAGCTAAGACAGCTTCAATGATTGCCGAACGAAAGCCAGCGCGTTCAAGTGCCGCAATGCCTGCGATAGTCGTGCCGCCAGGACTCGTTACCTGGTCTTTCAGAGCGCCTGGATGCTGCCCCGATGACTGAAGCAACTGTGCAGTGCCCTTAACCGTTTGGAGCGCAAGTTGAAGCGCGATCGCCCGTGGCAAGCCTGCTGCAACACCGCCATCCGCAAGAGCTTCTACCATCAGTGCAACATAACCTGGTCCTGAACCAGATAGTCCTGTAACGGCATCCATAGCCGCTTCGGGGACTTCTACCACTTCACCCACTGCCTCAAAAATCTTCCGCGCTTGAGCCAGGTGATGCGGTTGGGTGTGAATACCAGGAGCGATCGCCGTCATACCTGCGCCTACTGTAGCGGGTGTATTCGGCATCGCCCGCACTACAGGCTGGTTAGGAAACGCGGCTTCCAGCTTACTCAGCGATGTTCCCGCTAAAATCGAAAGTACTAGCAGCGATCGCGTCCCGATTTGTTCTGCTAGCGGTGACGTCACTGCACCAAAAAGCTGAGGTTTAATCGCCAATAAAAGCACATCGGCTTCGGTAGCGGCTTGATTCTCGGTTGTTACCTGAACGCCATAGGTGTGCGCCAAAAAAGCTCGTCGTTCTGCCTGTGGTTCACTCACCAAAATAGCCTGCGGTGCGTAAACACCACGATCGACAAGACGGGATAATAGAGCTTCCCCCATTACCCCGCCGCCAATCAGACCAAGTTTAATAGACAATTTGACCGTCTCCGTTGAGCTGTCAGCAATAAGCGGTCAGCCGTCAGCAAAACGCAATTAAATGCTGATAGCTGAACACTGACAGCTTTTACTGTGCCATTCTCATTGGCTCGTTTGACCAAGCTGGCGCGGGTGCTGCCTGACGCGGAACGCGTGCTTGAGGCTGCTGAGTTTGTGGCGCTTCATAACCTGGAACCCCTTGAGTGCTGACTTGAACACAGCTTGGGGTGAAGAGGAAAATGCTTTCGCCAATACGCTCTTGATGACCATCGATCGCGTAGGTGCCACCAGCTACGAAGTCAACCGCACGCTGCGCCTGATCGGGATCCATGATGGTAAGGTTAAGCACCACAGACTTGCGTTCGCGCAATGCCTGGATTGCTTGAGGCATTTCTTCAAAGGAACGTGGTTCCATCACCACAACTTCCGAAACACCATTTACGCCTACGCCGGGCATACCAATAACGTTGCCCATAGGTGCTGCGCTCATGGTGCCAATTTCAGTACCGAGTGGGGGACGATCGCGCAAGCGACTGGGGCGACGAGTGCGTGCATCTTCTTGCGGTGCAGCAGCAGGTTGCGCGTGCTCTTGCTGATAGAGATTTTGATACTCGTCTCCATCCATTTCGTCGTACTCGTATTCGTAGTCCATAGGTTCGTTAAATCCAACAAAGTCTCGTAGCTTGGTGAAGATGTTGCTCACTGTTCACGCTCCATCACGATCAGAGTTAATTGAGAAACGCATAACGACCGGAAAAGCAGGGATCATGCTAAATCTAGTCCGTAATAATCAGAGGTAGCAAAAAGGGAATTACCTTCCGAACCTCTTAACTAAAAGCCCAACTGATGAAGGCTTATATCCACAAACAAATAGCTTAAACGCCCTGCCTGCTTTGACCGAATTGAATGAATAGTATACATCCAGATACCGAAATCCAAACATACTACCAAAAGTTTTTTCGATCAGGATGTTTAAGTCATTAATGGCAGAGGGAAACGATCGGTCTAAGTCGCTTCCTTCAACAAACCATCAGACCCTAGGGAACAAGATACTCGATCTTTTGAAAATCGCTTCATTTTTTCTCAAACTTTTTGCAATCAATCCCAGCAGATCTGAAGCAACTTTTTGGCTCGATTTAGCAATGGTTATGCAGGACGATCGCCAAAGAGAATGCGCCCTAAGCGAACCATCGTCGCCCCTGCCTGCACTGCAAAGCGATAGTCATTCGACATTCCCATTGACAGCACTTGCATTTGAATATGGGGTAAATTTTGCTGCCGAATTGTATTAGCTAGGGTTTGCATCTGTTGAAAGGCAGTCGTTGCTTCTGTAGACGTTAACCCATAGGGAAGAATTGTCATCAATCCTTGAATCCTGAGATCTTCGCATTGATTTAAGACTGACAGATCGTTCATCAGCTCTGCCACTGACCATCCATATTTTGTTGGATCTGGCAGCAGCTTTACTTGTAGCAATGACTGTGGTTTTTGCGGTAGTGGTGCTGCTAATCGATTCAGTCGCTGCGCCAGCTTTAAATCGTCGATCGAGTGAATCCATTGAAAGCACTCCAATGCCTTTTGCGCTTTGTTGCTTTGCAGATGCCCAATCAAATGCCAGGTTACATCTGTAAGGTCATGCAGTTGAACCTGTTTTGCCTCTGCTTCCTGCACTCGATTTTCGGCAAAATCTCGCACTCCCGCATCATACGCAGCTCGCATTAATTCGATCGAAACTTGCTTGGTGACTGCAAGCAACCGCACCGAATCTGGCAGCGTTTGACGAATCTGGTGAATGCGTTCTGCGATCGTACCGCTAAGTTGAGAAAACGCTGTCATTGAAATGTTTGTTTATAAATCACCTGAAGCTGATTGTAATCCTGCTGCTGCCCTTGACGACGCAACATTCGCATCCGGTTTTCGACCAGAATGCGGGCATCAGTGCGAGTAATAGACTCAAACTCTAACCCTTCATCGCCATTGGCAACCAAGAAAAACAAGCGCTGTGCATAAAGCGTTGTAAACAACTCACGCGCTGTGTCGATCAGACAGACTCTAAAAAGCAAGCCAAAATTCGGATGATTTAAGTAATCTTCGTTGCTCATTCAGGTCTAGGCGGACGACGGAGAGAATAGTACACCTTAATGTAGGTATGACATCACTTTACGTGATAACGATGCCTCTATCTCAGGCATAAAAATGATCTGTGATAAGGGGCAGAGGAGTAAGGAAGATACAGAGAAATGAGGAAAATACAGAGGAGGCAAGGGGAACAGGAGGTAAAGGGAGCAGAAAAGGCAAAGGATAGTCTTGATTTAGTTTTGACGACTAAATACTGGCCCAACTCTTGACTATTAGCGTTTAGCCTCCAGCCTCTCTAAAGTTCCCAACCCCAGACCAAACGCGCACCCCATAGTCCTGTAAGCGTCACGATCGCCAGCCAATCGACCCATTTCAGGCGAAACTGATGCCATTGCACCTGATGTTCATTGGGGCTAGTGAAGCCTCGGACTTTCATAGCACTAGCAATTTGCTCCGCCCGCAACAGCAGGTTTTCGAGCAAGCGTTCGGCAACAGTCAACCAAACTTGCAGTGCCTGTCGCCAGCCCAACTTACGCCAGTTGATTGCACGGGTGCTGACCGATCGCATCAAGTTCTGCACTTCTTCAAGCACAAGGGGGATAAAGCGGAGCGAGAGCGTCAGCGTAAGGGCTACTTCTGTTACAGGTAAATTGAAGCGGCGTAAAGGAGACATCCAATCTTCGATCGCGGCTGTAATCTCCTCTGGCGAAGTAACCAGCAAAAAAAGATTGGTGCTGTAGATGAGCGTAAACAGGAGTGTGCTGTAGCGAATGGCTAAAGCGATCGATCGCTTGGTGATGGTGAACCAGCGGCTTTTGAAGACGACGTAGCGGTAATCTGTAGGCTGCGGTAAAACGGTAGGCGTCGTGCCCGCAGGCGGTGATACAGACGGCTTGCCAACAGCCAGCGGATTGTACCAGGGAAGTGGCGCTGCGGCAGGTGGCAGCTTGTTTGGTTGTTGGGCAAAAGCAAGCTCATCTACAGGTAAGCGAGGCTGATGCCGTGTTTTTAGCCCATCGGGTAGCACGGTGGTTAAGGCAAACACCATAAAACTAAGCGTCAACAGCCAACCCATCTGCTGTCGCCATACCCGCAAAGGAATCAGGGCTAGAACAGTAAGCAGAACGAGCAATGCCGATAACAGCACCCGCCAAAAGGCATTTGCTAGCAGCGGCGCTGCCAGAAAGGTCATCAACCATGCTAACTTCAGCCGGGGATCGAGCCGATGCAGCCAGGTAATGGGTTGTTCAAGGTATAGCCCCAGGGGCAGAGAGCGGAGCAAATCCATGAATCGTTTTTAGCTTTTAGTTTCTAACGGCTGGCTAGAAAAGTCTAACAACTAGCAACTAGCAACTAACAACTGCTTATCTTGTTGCTCGGTTTGCTGTCACGCGATCGCGATCAACATCTCTTGTTTTCTTACCACGCCACAGAAGGCGAATCGGTGTGCCAACAAAGCCAAGGGATTTGCGAAACTGACCTTCGACGTAGCGGCGATAGTTGTCGTTAAACAAAGCAGGATCATTGACAAAGAGCGCGATCGCCGGTGGGCGACTGCTGACCTGCGTGCCGTAATAAATTTTGCCTTGGCGACCCTGACGTGTCGTAGGCGGAGAGTGCCAACCAACCGCTTCTTCTAGCACTTCATTAATAACAGAGGTGGAAACACGCCGTTTCTGTTGTTCGGCAGCAATGTTCACCATATCGAGGATCTTTTCCACGCGCTGTCCAGTTTTGGCGCTAATAAAGATCACGTCTGCCCATTCGGTAAAGTGGAGACGCTCTCGCACTAATTTCTCGTGGTCATAAATGGTATAGGCATCTTTTTCGACTGCATCCCATTTATTCACCACAATGACGCAGCCACGACCTTCATCAGCAATTCGTCCCGCTAGTTTTTGGTCTTGCTCAGTCACGCCATCCAGCGCATCAATCACTAACAGCACCACATCAGCACGATTAATCGCCTTGAAAGCACGGTTAATGCCAAAAAATTCAGGTCCATACTCGACATTCTTTTTCTTGCGAATGCCTGCTGTGTCAATAAGGCGATAGGTTTGTTCGCCGTGCTGCACCACCATATCGATCGCATCTCGCGTCGTGCCAGAAATCGGGCTGACGATCGAGCGTGTCTCACCAACAAACGCATTCAGCAGGCTCGATTTGCCCACGTTGGGTCGTCCTGCGATCGCTACTTTAATTTCGTTAGATTCTTCAATCTCATTAGCAGGCGGCAGGTGCGTAATCAATGCATCCAACAGTTCGCCCGTCCCGTTGCCATGAATGCCCGAAATGGGAAATGGTTCGCCCAAGCCCAGCGACCAAAATTCTGCCGCCTGTGCTGCCCCCTGATCCACCGACTCGCATTTGTTGACTGCCAGCAAAACGGGCACAGAGTGTTGCCGCAACCAGCTAGCGATCTCTTCATCCGACGGCATCAGCCCCGTAAGACCATCCACTACAAAGATGGCGGCACTTGCTTCTGCCAGCGCAGCCAGTGCCTGTTCGCGAATAAGTGGCAAAAACTCGGTGTCATCGTCAAACACCAGACCGCCTGTATCTACAACTTGAAATTCTCGATCGCGCCAAAAGGCTGGTTTGTAAGTGCGATCGCGGGTGACACCCGGTTCATTAAACACGATGGCATCCTGCAATGCCGACAGCCGATTGACGACGGTAGACTTGCCCACGTTAGGACGACCAATAATAGCAACAGTAGGCAAGGGCATGGCAGGAAGGGATGAAGGATGAAGGCTAACGAATGAATGGGGTTCATTACGATGAGCCATTCATTATCAACAGTCTTCTATTCTAGCGGCAGTGCTAGCAGATCCTCAGAAATCCACTACAGATCATTTATTGTCAAGCAACTCGTCAACTGTTAACCCTGACTGCCGAATTAAACCTCTCAACAGTTCTAGTGCAAGTTCTCGGTGCTTTGGTGCTGAAATCGCGGGCTGGGTTTCGTGTCAAAGAACCAAAGAACCAAAGAGCCAAAAGGATTACACTTCGTCACGCCGATCGTCGTTTTTTCAGTCGCCAATGTTGAAATTAGTACGAATCCTATCAATCATGTTTACGTTCTGGGCAAAGAGAATCTGCTTAATCAGTTAAGATCGCTAGACATGAAGTAACGTACTGGCTCCATGACTGATACCAATGCAAAAGATGACGCGATGCTGCGGCAAACAATGTATCGCTATATGACGCAAGAACTGGCAGAGCAGTTATTGGAAAATCCTGAAGCCAGCAAAATGGAGAGTCAGGTTAAAGAAGTATCCATCTTGTATGCCAATATTTGTAACTATGAAACGCTTTCAGAGGGCATGGAACCAGAAGCAGTAGTGGGCCTGCTCAATCAATACTTTGAAACGATGGTAGATGCCGTGTTTGAGCACAAAGGTACGCTCGACAAGTACATTGGCGCAGCGATCGTGGCAGTTTTTGGTTCGCCTTTACCGCTTGACGACCATGCTTGGAAGGCGGTAAAAACAGCGGTCGCCATGCGCGATCGCCTCGTACACCTGAATACCCAATTCGCATCTACCAACCTGCCAGCCCTGCAAATTGGCATAGGCGTTAACACTGCTAGAGTGGGGGTTGGTAATATTAGCTCTAGCAAACGGATGGAATATACAGTAGTTGGTGATGGCGTTAATCTGACTGTTGCCCTAGAAAGGGCGGCTCAGGAGCATCAGTGTGACATCATTCTTGGGGAAGCAACTTATCAATACTGCGCTGATAGAATCCAGGTAGAAACTTTGGGTTCAAAGCTCTTAAGCGGCAGAAAGCAACCGATTACCCTCTACAAGTTGGTTGGACTGTCATGACTACGCCTTCGATTCAGTGGTATCCCGGTCACATTGCCAAAGCCGAAAAAGCGCTGATGGAGCAGCTTAAGCGTGTTGATGTCGTGCTGGAAGTGCGAGATGCGCGGATTCCACAATCGACAGAGCATCCCCAAGTGCAGCAGTGGTTGGGCACTAAAGGGCGTGTGCTGGTGCTGAACCGTATTGACATGATCTCCACGCAAGCGCGGCAGCAGTGGACAGAATGGTTTCGCTCGCAGGGAGACGAACCCTATTTTACTGATGCCCAACATGGAAAAGGCATTGAAACGGTGTTGCACGCAGCCCAAAGAGCGGGAGAGCAGATGAATCAACGTCGGCGCGATCGTGGTATGTTGCCCCGTCCCGTCCGTGCCGTTGTCATCGGTTTCCCCAATGTTGGTAAATCAGCACTGATCAACCGTTTGCTGAATCGGCGTGTCGTAGACAGCGCTCGTCGTGCAGGCATTACCAAACAACTGCGCTGGGTCAGAATTTCGGATCAAATTGAGCTGCTGGATGCGCCCGGAGTGCTGCCATCGCGCTTGACCGATCAGGATGCCGCACTCAAACTGGCAATTTGCGACGACATTGGTGAAGCCGCTTACGACAATCAGCGGATTGCCGCTGCGCTGATCGAGTTGCTCAAGGAACGGGCGATCGAGTCTGTCTTGCAGGCACGCTACAACCTGGATGCTCAACCGTTTACTGGCGAAAGCTATCTACACGAACTGGCCACCCACCGCCATAAAGGCGATGTGGAGCGCACCGCACGTCAAGTATTGAACGATTTTCGTACCGGAGTACTGGGGGCGATCGCGCTGGAATACCCTATGGAGCGGTCAGCGGTCAGTAGTTAGCAGTTAAGAGCTAGTTGATCTTCAGAGCTGAAGGTTGAGCGCCTTTGCTCAAAACCCCAATAGATTAATGATGCTAAAGACCCCACCGATCGGCGATAGAACTGATCCCAACGTGTCCGATACAGTAGCAAGACCAGATCGCCGAACAACGATCGTGTCATTGTTTCGCATTGGTGGGTTGTTTGCCTCGCTGATGCCTTGAGCAAAATCAACGTTAATATTGCGTCGCGCTACGGTGCCGTTTTGATTGAGACGAATGAACGTCACCTCACCCTTTTTGGCACGGTTATTAAAGCCACCCGCTGCCAGCAATGCCTGATTTAGCGGCGTGTTAGGCGGTACTTGAACCGGACCCGATCGCACCACCTCACCTACAACATTGACTGTAATGCGATCGGGCGCAAAACTAGCAGCGGCAATCTTGGTTGCTTCCGTATTGTCCAAAGCAGGGGCAGTAGGGATGACGATCGTATCGCCTTCCTGAAGCGGCAAATCCTGACGCAGATCCCCAGCCTGGAGCAAACTCCAGAAGTCAACTTTGATGGTTTGCACGGGACCTGCCTGAGTCGTGCGTCGCACCTCCACATTGCGAATGTCGGCGGTTTGCGTAATGCCGCCTGCTGTCTGAATGGCACGCGTGACCGTAGGAACTTTTAAGTTTGCATTAGTGGGCAAGGGTGTAGACGACGCACCATTGGTTTGGTTCGTTGGGTTCGTTTGGTCAGGAGTCAGAATGTAGGGACCAGGACGATTCACTTCACCAACGACTGCAATCCGCATGGGGCGATCGCTGGGAGCCGCAATCGTTGCCGCTGCTAAACGCTGCGCTTCATTTAGATCAACGCTGGTAGCAGATGGAATAAAAATGCTGTCACCATCTTGTAATCGCAAATCCTGTCGCAAGTTACCGGCTTTGAGCAACTCCCATAAATCAACCTTGATAACCTCATCTGCACCTGTATTGTAAGGACGCGGACGACGCACTTCGACTTGGCGCACATCTGCCGCCTGAGTCACACCACCAGCCAATTGAATCAAGCGGGTGACGCTGGGAACACCTGTATCAGCATTCGCTGAGATCGCTTGTACGTTGTAGGTGCCGGGACGATTAATCTCTCCCGCGATCGCGATCGCCAACGGTCGTGCTGAGAGCAAGCCAATAGTAACTAGGGGACGCGTCAGGTAAGGTTCGTATCGTGCGGCAATGGCAGCAGCTGCTTGCTTGAGCGTTCGACCCTGTACAGGCACTGCACCCACCTGCGGCAAATTGACTGCCCCATTGGGTAACACCAAATATTCGCCGCTGTATTCGGGCACGTTGAAAAAGTCGATGCGGACACGATCGCCAGAGCCTAATAAGTAGCCGTCTTCAGCCTGAGTTGGCGAGGCACTGGTAGGCAGTACGGAGGGACTAAGGGTGCGATCAGGAACCTGAGCTGTGCCCACAGAGGCTAAAAACAAGGAACCGACGATGATGGTTGGAGGGAGCCAGCCGATCGCGCAGGTTGTCTGCTTTACAAGCCGGAATGGTTGAGCCAGAGGCATAACGCGGTAATACTGTGGGGCAAGTATGCGAACGAAGACGAAGAAATACCAAAAAGGTTCCTTAAAGTTCTCAAGTTACAGGCACAATCGAGTTAACCACTTACGTTTTTAAGCGATCATAGGCTGCCTCAGTTAAGCAAACGAGCAAGCTTTCTCAGTGGTAATTTTAGTCACTTGCTTCGAAGCAGAACATATCAGGCCAAAGCAAGACTCAAAGCTAGAGTTGAAGAAGGTCTAGAACATTGTTTAGCTGCTTCTAGAGCCTTGCCTAACACCAGCAAATGCTACAAACTTATGCGCTCAAGATGTATTAAAAGCAACTCTGGAAGTTTGCTTGCACGCAGTTTTCTACAACTTAAATCGATCGATCGCCTCCTTTCAAGCACCAAATCAAACTGATTCGTTTCACCATTTTTACTAACTGACAAACAAACAAAATTCTCTGGTGAGGATTAAAAATTACGCCTTTAGAGAGATGTTTCGCTGAATTTTGATCTCTACGCTTTGTTAAGTTTGTTGTTCGAGTAAGGTGATATGGTAAATGAAATTTCACCAGCGCCTTACTGACATAAGACCGCATAAATTGATACCCGTATTAGTTACGGTGTAGCACTGCTGGTCATTTTCCTGCATAGTTGTTCCCTGTGAGTTAATGAGCCTTAAAGATGTTGATGCTTGATCAAATGTGATTAAGTCATAAGTTGAATCCACCGATGTACAACTTGTTTAGGCGACATCGCAGGATTTCTGAACATTAGGGACTCAAGCGGCTTATCTGATCACGAGCAATCGTTTTACTAAAGCCATCGCTTGGATAATTAAGTTCAAAACCACAGTGGTTGCTTTTTAGTTATGAAAATTGCCTTGGTGCATGACTACCTAACTCAACGGGGGGGAGCAGAGCGCGTTTTTGAATTGCTTTGCAAGCGCTATCCGGATGCGGATATTTTCACTTCGGTGTACGACCCCAAGCGGACGATCGACCTTCACGATCGGGTCGTTCATACAACAGCTTTGCAGAATGTTCCAGGCGCTAGCAAGTATTTTAGGCTGCTAGCGCCTTTGTACTTTCCAGCCTTTCGATCGCTCGATTTACAAGACTACGACCTTATTATCAGCAGCAGCAGCAGCTTTGCCAAAGCGGTTCGCAAAAACCCAACAGCGCGACACATTTGCTTTTGCCACAACGTTACTCGTTTTCTATGGGATACACGCAATTATCTGCGAGAGTATACTACGTTTAGAAAGCTCTATCCGCTGTTGGAAAAGATCTTTCAGCAGATGCGACGAGTGGATTTAAACTACTCTCAAGAGCCAGATCTCTACATTGCTAATTCGAGTATTGTTGCAGAACGCATTCAAACTGTTTACAAGAAGCCTGCGATCGTCATTAACTATCCGATCGATAGCAAAAAGTTTGTTTTTTCGTCTGAAAAAGACGATTTTTATCTCACCTCGGCGCGACTGATTAGCTATAAACGGACTGACATTATCATCGAAGCCTTTAATTGGTTAGGTCTAACACTGTTAGTGACAGGTGAAGGTCCTGAGCGAAAACGGTTAGAAGCGCAAGCAATGAAAAACATTCACTTTCTTGGGCACGTTAGCGATGTCGATCGCACTCAGCTAATGTCAAAAACCCGCGCTGTGATCGTGGCGGCGCTGGAAGATTATGGGCTTGTACCCGTTGAAGCCAATGCCAGTGGTACGCCTGTGATTGCATATGGGGCAGGTGGCGTTTTAGACACTCAAATTCCTGGCAAAACCGGCGTTCTGTTCAATCGGCAATCGCCAGAAGCATTGCAGTCTGCGTTGTTAGCAGCCAACTCAATTAAGTGGAACTATCGCAAGATTCGAGACCACGCCCTTGAGCATTTTTCTGAAGAAGCGTTCTTTGGCAAAGTGGAACAAGCGATTGGTATCACTTGAGCCTATGGCGACTAAGAACTTAGGCTAGATTCTTTATGGTTAAGGGTGGTAGTTGTGACTGTAGGTAACGTTAGCGGCATTGCTGAAACCGATCCAGGCTATGGGCAGTTGATTGCTGCTCTCTTTCGGCGACGGCTTTGGCTAGTGGGTATCTTCTTTGGCGTTCTGTCAGTTGTAACCGTTTACACATTGTTGAAAAAGCCGATTTATCAAAGCTCTATGCAGCTTTTGGTAGAACCAAACTACCAGAGCAAAAAAGATGCAGGTACGGGAGCAGAGAATCAGTTTGCAGACAGCACGGTAGAAATTGATTACTCCACTCAGTTGACTCAAATGCGGAGTTCGCAACTGTTACAAAAGGCGGTTGCCCTTTTGCAGACAGATTATCCTGACTTAAAGGCAGCAGAACTGCAAAAAGCATTGGTACTGACGCAAGTCGAAGAAGACAAGGTAAAAACTAAAATTTTTCAGGTCGTTTACACCAGCGATGACCCAGAAAAAACGCAGAAAGTGTTGAAAGCAGTCCAGCGGGTCTACCAGGACTACAACCGCGAACAGCAAAAGCTGCGGCTCACTCGCGGTCTCTCTTTCGTAGATGAGCAACTGCCACGGGTTGAACGGCAAGTCGATCGCGCCGAAAATGACATGGAGCAGTTTCGCAAGAGCCAAAATCTGGTTGACCCAGAGTTGCAGTCACGCGCTTTAATCGACGCTCTCAGCAACGTCCAAAAAGAGCGGCAAAGCAATCAGGCTCAAATGCGGGAGGTACAGGGTCGCTATCAAACACTCCAGAAAGAGTTGGCACTTTCACCACAGCAGGCATTGATTGCCGCACGACTCAGCCAATCGTCTCGCTACCAGAGCTTGCTGAATGAAATTCAAAAGAGTGAACTGGCGATCGTGCAGCAACGTTTGCGCTTCAAACCTGCTAGCCCCTTTGTGCAGCAGGCGATCGACCAACGGCAGCGGCAGCGCAATTTGCTGGCAAACGAGGTGCGTCGCATTTTGGGCAGCAATGCAGCACAGGTCAATGTGAAAGGCGATTCTGGTCTGAGCGTCGGGCAGTTGAGTGCAACCGATCTCACCCTGGCAAGTGGGCTTGTAGAGTCGCAGGTAAATTTAGCCGCCTTGCAAGGTCGGGCGCAAAGTCTTGCTGAGGCAGAACGATCGCTCCAGCAGCAGTTGCAGCGCTTTCCCAGCTTGCTGGCAGAATATGGTCGTCTTCAGCCCAAAGTGCAGATTGGTCGTGACACGCTGCAACAATTGCTTAAAGCCCGCCAGGATATTGCCCTCGAAATTGCGCGCGGTGGCTTCGACTGGCAAGTGGTTGAAGAACCCAAGCTGGGTAGACAAATTGGACCCAACTTGAAGCAAAACATTCTCCTGGGAGCCGTTGCAGGGCTGATGCTTGGCAGCGTCGCCGCCTTTATTCGAGACACAATGGATGATTCGGTACACACTCCAGACGACTTGAAGCAAGCGACTGTCCCGCTATTGGGCATGGTGCCAACACTACAGCTAGAAGAAGGTTTAGCAGCGTTAGTGCCCTTCCGAGAAGCAGGTAGTTTGCCCCCTGTCATGCAAGTCGTCCATTGGCAACCTTTTCGTGAATCCCTGGACTTGATTTATAAGAATATCCAGTTGCTGCCGAGTGCGGCTGGCTTACGTTCCCTGGTGGTTACTTCGGCGTTGGCGGGTGAAGGCAAATCAACCATTGCCCTTGGTCTGGCAATCAGTGCTGCACGGTTACACCAACGCGTGTTGCTGATCGATGCTGATTTGCGTCGTCCTAGCCTGCACCAACAGCTAGACTTGCCCAACCAGTATGGGCTTTCGACCCTGCTCACACGGCAAACGCCCCTCCGACAAAGCAGCGATATTCAGCTATCGCACTCCTACACCGACATTCCACTGTCGATTCTGACCTCTGGTCCGATACCTGCTGATCCTGCCCAGTTGTTGAGTGCCGATCGTATGGGCGATTTAATGCAGGTGTTAGAGCAAACCTACGACCTCATTATTATCGATGCACCGCCCGTTTTGGGCATTGTCGATGCCATGCTAACAGCCTCGTTTTGCAGCAGTATGGTGCTGGTCGGGCGTATTGGTCATGTGACCCGTGCTGAACTATTGCAAGCAACAGCGCTGCTAGGCAAGCTGAACATCATTGGCATCATTGCAAACGGCGCTGACCTAGCGGTAAACCGTTATCTTGCTTACGACCGTAAAGGACAATACGAACGAAAAGGACAATTAGCCTCTCTGTAGATAGATACCTTGCAGATTGGCATTAAATATTGCTGCCATTAACGACATCGGGCAATTCAACCACTAAATCAGATAAATCAGACGGCAAATCTACCGCTTAAAGGCTCCCTACGCTTATGTCTACTCTTTCCCTTCTGAGCAAAGCAGCGACAGGCATCCAACCCGATCGCCCCCCCTACTACACTCTCACGTGGAGACAAAAGCAACTCTTGCTCACGCTTTCGCAGCAGCCAACCACGCTGCCATTGCTGGCATTAGAAAGTGAGCAGTTGCTAGCAGATTGCCTGGAGCGATCGCCCGTTCATTTAGTCAAGCTAGCCCCAGATCTGGGTGAAGCCGCGTTAGCACTTTGGGCAGATGCCTGTGCCAAAGTTAATAAGCCTGCCTACCTGCGTGTACCCAGTACTCCTGCTTTACCCAAAAAGCAAAATCACTTGAAGTGGAGGCTGAAACGGCTGATTGATTGGAGTGCGGCTGTTGCCCTTCTGTTAGTAGTGGGGCCTCTCATGCTCGGTCTCAGTTTTTTGATTCTCTTTCAGTCGCCGGGCCCCATCTTCTTCAGCCAGTGGCGCGTTGGCGAGCGCGGCAAACTGTTTCAGATTCTAAAATTCCGAACAATGATTACGGGTGCAGAACTGTACCACCATCAGGTTATGGGACAGCAGGCGGGTTTGCATAAATGCGAAAACGATCCCCGCGTGACGCCCATTGGCCGCTGGATGCGGAAGTATAGCCTGGATGAGTTACCCCAACTGATTAATGTACTGCGAGGCGAGATGAGCTTGGTGGGTCCACGTCCCTGGGCACTTTATGATGCGGTACGGCTGAGTCCGGCAGTGCGGCAACGGTTGAATGCTCTCCCTGGCATTACTGGCATCTGGCAGGTTACGGGTCGATCGCACTTGCGCGATTTGGATGACGTAAACCGAGTTGACTTGCGTTATCTAGGCACCTGGTCGCTGCGTCAGGACTTCAAGATTCTCCTACTTACAGTACCCAAAGTACTTTCAGGGTTTGGTGCCTTTTAGCCGCTGGTAAAGAGTCTCTGTGGGTTTCGGTTAAGCACTTGCTGACACCACAGCGACCACTGACAATAAAGGCTAAGGTTACAATTCTCTACTGAACAGTTATGCTGCTAAAAATTCCTGCTCCCATTCGTCGATCGCTCAAAAGGACGCTGAAAGCCACAGATTTCTGGAAAGAAAACTACACTATTCTGCGAGAGTTTAAACACTTTCCCATGGTTGCGGTGGCAGCAATCTTATGTGCGATCGGGGCAGCATCGTTTGAGGGGTTTAGCTTTGGCTTTCTGCTAGCCTTTTTGCAAAGCCTGGTTAACCCCGATGCACCGCCTTTTCAGACTGGGGTCGGCTGGTTTGACCAGGGAATTTTAGGCATCAATGAACCTTCGATCAATCGCCTTTATCGCGTCTCAGCGCTGATTCTCACAGCAACCTGGATTCGCTCGACGTTCAATTATCTCACTCAGATTTACACCGATTTAACGCAGCAAAAGCTGATCGATCGCCTGCGGAAGCAAATCTTTGAGCAGTTGCAGGCGTTAAGCCTCAGTTTTTTCTCCAAAACTCACTCTGGAGAATTGCTCAACACGCTCACTAGTGAAATCGGCAGACTGCAATCTGCGTTTGGGCTGCTAGCCTTTATTGTGACGCGCAGCCTCACGCTTAGTGTTTACGTCTTCCTGATGTTCCGAATTTCGTGGCAGCTATCGCTCATCTCGGTAGCGTTATTCAGCCTACTGGCAGTAGCCCTGTCCCAGCTCATCGCACGTATTCGTGAGGCTAGTGCTGGAGTGTCCATCACTAACGGTCGATTTACCTCGATCGCGATGGAGTTTATCAACGGCATCCGCACTGTCCAAGCCTTTGCGACGCAGGACTTTGAGCGCAGACGGTTCTATCAAGCAAGTGCTGATGTCTTGGATGCGTCGATGAAAGCCACTCGTGGGTTTGCGCTGGTGCGTCCGTTGGCAGAAGGCTTAGCGACCACGGTGTTAGTCGGCATGATTATCCTGGCGCTGACCCTCTTTGTTAGCAACGGTGTTATGCAAACTGCGTCACTGCTGACGTTTCTCTTTCTACTGTTTCGTCTGGTGCCCGCGCTGCACGAAATTAATGGTAGTCGAGCTGCCATGAGCAGCTATTGGGGATCGCTTAATAACATTCGCGAATTGCTTAGCACTGTCAACAAGCCCTACCTAAAGGATGGAGAGCGTCAGTTTCCAGGCTTACAAGCTGCAATCACGTTTCAGTCGGTTGATTTTGGTTACGACCCACAACAGCCCATTCTTACCGACATCAATTTAACCATTAAACAGGGCGAAATGACGGCGTTAGTAGGTGCATCAGGAGCAGGTAAAACGACTCTAGTCGATTTGCTTCCTCGCTTTTATGATGTTACACACGGCAGCATTCTGATTGATGGTGTAGACATTCGAGAGTTTCAGATCAATTCGCTGCGTAAACGGTTTGCGATCGTCAGCCAGGACACCTTCATTTTTAATACCAGTGTGCGCGACAACATTGCCTACGGCAGTGAAGGCGCAACAGACGACGAAATCGTTGAAGTAGCACGGCTGGCAAACGCATTGGAATTCATTCAAGAAATGCCTGAAGGGTTTGCTACTCGCCTGGGCGATCGTGGTGTGCGACTTTCCGGTGGACAACGGCAACGCATTGCAATTGCCCGTGCTATTCTTCGCAATCCCGAAATTTTGATTCTTGATGAAGCCACCAGCGCCTTGGATTCTATTTCCGAGCGGTTGATTCAAGCCTCGTTAGAAAAGTTGGCAGAAGGACGCACTGTGATTGTCATTGCCCATCGCTTATCCACCATTATTCGTGCTGACAAAGTGGTAGTGATGGAGCAAGGGCGGATTGTCGAAGAAGGCGGCTATCAAGCGCTCCTTGAGCAGCGCGGTAAGCTCTGGAACTATCACCAGATGCAGTATGAAACGGGTAATCGTGCTAACGATCCTGCGATCGCTGGCATGATCAATGTTGAACCATAAATGCTGAGTGAGGTGTTACTTAATGAGGTGTTAAGTCCTAAAACTCAATTGCTTGAAGACCGCTTATTGTTGACTACTTAACTGTTTTCATGAAAGTATTGTTCATCAATAACTATCCAATGGATCATGCCTGGGAGCTATGGCAAAAGGGCGAATACCCTGGGCATCATCTGTGGGGTGCAACGCACCTTGCTCAGCATGATATTGAAGTCAAAATTTTCCCTTATCAAACATCTAAACTTCTCAATAAAATCGGACGCAAACTTGGCTTAGGCGATCACCTTGATCAGCAAGTGCGGATTCTGTTTAGCCGTACTGACTATGATGTTATTTATTCTGCCTGTCAGACAAATACATTTTTGCTGGCGCTACTGCGATCGCTGCGTTTATTCCGCAAACCATTAGTTGCACTTATTCACCATCCACTGAAGCACACGCTGAGAAATGCCCTCTTTTTAAACGGGCACGATCATCTCTTGTGTCTTAGTTCAACCACAATGCAGCCGTATCGCTTGCAACCTAATCCCTCTAAAAAGATGGATCTACTTGAGTGGGGAGCTGATTTATCTTTTTATGAAACTAAAGTGCCGACTGTAGAAGTGAGTGTTAGCAACGCTCCTTTATTTGTAAGTGCAGGCAAGACAAAGCGCGACCACAATACGTTAGTCAAAGCAGTCTCAAGTATCGACTGTTTGCTGAAAATCTATTGTTCAGCAGCAACAGCACCAACTGTAGCGTATGCGACTGAGCGCATCGAAGTAACTGCTAGTAACTCGCACAATAATGCTGTTTCATATCCAGCTATTTTGGCAGCTTATCGTCGTGCCTTTGCGATCGCCATTCCACTAACAGAGACAGAGGATCTGGCAGGGCTTACCAGTTTGTTAGACGCAATGGTAGTTGGCAAGCCTGTCATCATGACGCGAAACAAACACATTGACCTAGATCTAGAGAAAGAAGGTATTGGTCTTTGGGTAGAACCAAACGATATTGCTGGGTGGCAACGAGCGATCGCCTACTTACTAGCACACCCAGAAGAAGCTGCCGCAATGGGCGATCGAGGTCGTCGTTTATGCGAAACAAAATACAATCTGGACGTTTTTACAAACACATTGGCTAGAGCTTTAAAGAGCGTCCTGGTTTAGCGGTTACCAGGCAGAAGTCGAAGTTAACTTAAAATTTATCCCTCCTAAACTACTTTTGTAGGAGCGACTATGCCCAGAATTGAAACTGAATGTAGCCAAGCTGAGGCATCACCAAAAAACTGGCGTAGCACCACTTTTGGAGCATCGCTGCCCCTGACGATCGCCATTCCGACTTACAACCGTTGTCAGTTAGTAGCGACATTAGTACAGCAATTGCTGCCTCAACTACTACCCAATGATGAGCTTTTGATAGTAGACGACGGTTCTCCAGATGCAACTGCTGAAACCTTGCGTAGCATTCCTCAAGTTAAGTTGCTATCAAATTCATCGAACCACGGCATGGTCAAAACCTGGAATCGTTGTCTTGCAGACGCTTCACAAGATTGGATTTGCATTATTCATGACGACGATCGTATCACTCCTACTTCTCTGCAAACGATTCGACGTGCCTGTACATTAGTGGGCGAACCGGCTCTCATTGCCCATTGTGCAGTTAACTCACACCTTGATCAAGCGTTTCGTTATCGTTTGGCAGAGCCTGGAGCTTGGGCAGTGTTAAACACAACCACAACACCGTCTGGAGTAACGCTACACCGCGAGATCGTTGCTGCGGTCGGAGGGTTTAATGAACAGTACTCCTATTCCTGTGATTTGGAGTACTTTGCGCGAATTTGTGCTCAATTTCCCTCATTGGTTATTGAAAGCCCTGAGCTTTTGCACTATAACCAACATGATCAAAATTACCAGTACAAAACGTGGCGTAAAGTCGATTTTTGGCAACAGCTAGAAGCGATTGAACGGGCTGTACTTAGCTACGCTAACGTAAGTAGTGAAGCAGCGGAAATGCTCTTTTGCGATCGTATGTCTAACTATGCTAAACATATGCTAAAAAATGCTTCACAATCAGACGATCGATCGCTCGTACGTCATGTTGGATCATTGCTTTGGCAGCAGTCCTATCTTGGTCGTAGAGTTCGTCTTTCGGCTGCCATTGCAGCTATATTCAACACGTATATAGCATTCTGATTTTAGAGTTTTTCTTTTAGAACCTTATGTTGAGCATTATTACTCCGGTTTATAACAGTGAGCGCTTTATCGCTACTTGCATCGAGGCTGTTATTGAACAAAACTGCATTGATCTTGAGCACATTATTATTGATGGTGGTTCAACCGATCAAACGGTGCCAATTATACGGCAGTATGCCGATCGCTACCCTCATATCCGCTGGCATTCTGAACCCGATCGCGGACAATCAGATGCTATGAACAAAGGCATTGCCATGGCAAGCGGAGAAATTATGGGGCTGCTCAACGTCGATGATGGATATGAACCAGGTGTATTAAACCGGGTTGTCGATCGCTTCAAAGTATTACCTGAGCCAACCTTACTGGTCGGCAATTGCAACATTTGGGATGATGATGGCAGGCTGGTTGAGGTCAATAGACCAGCAAAATTAAGTCTTTTTGAGTTGGTCGCTGGCGTGAATATTCATCCATACCCCTGTAATCCTGCGGCTTACTTCTATCACACAGCATTGCATCAAAAAGTTGGGCTTTATGACATTGCTAATCATTACTCAATGGATTTAGATTTTATTCTCAGAGCGGTTCAGGCAGCTAATGTCGTTTATGTTGATGAGATTTGGGGTAACTATCGTCGGTTAGAGGGTACAAAGACTGTGAATGATATGCATAACGGTCAGATGAATCAACGGGTTATGCAATTGATCAAGCATTATCGTAAACAGTTGCCATTACATCAACAAATGCAGCTTTTTGGTCGCGATTTCTGGGCAAGCATGCAGTATTTTCTTAATAAGCCACAGGCATTACCAGATGCTATCAAAGCAAAAATGCTCAAATTTTCAACTAATTAAAGCACTTTCTAACCTAACTTTAATATTGCTTCATTAAAGATTGCTATGAACCCAAGAACCAGCATTTTAATCCGGACGAAAGACGAAGCGAAAGACATTGACAAGACGCTTGCTTTAGTGACAGACCAAACCTTAAAGCCAGACGAAATTGTGGTCGTTGATTCGGGTTCAACCGATGGCACGATCGACATTGTTAAACAACGAGCGGATGTCAAGCTAATTACAATGCGTCCTGAAGACTTCACCTTTGGGCGATCGCTGAACCTTGGCTTTACTGCCACGCAAGCAGAAATTGTTATCGCTCTCAGTGCCCATGCGTTTCCTTGCGATCGCGACTGGTTAAGACATCTAGTCGAGCCTTTTGATGATCCTCGTGTTGCGGGGGTTTATGGCAAACAGGCACCTCATCTAGATGCCTATCCACCTGTAGAGCGGGAGTATCGAAGCTTTTATGGGGACCAACCCCGAGTACAAGCTAACCCTCAAAACCCAGACGAGCGCACCTTTTCCAATGCCAACGCTGCCATACGTCGCCAGTGCTGGGAAAAACATCCGTTTGACGAGGCTCTTTCGGGTTGCGAAGACGTAGAGTGGGCATCGGCAATGCTGATGCTGGGTCACACAATCCTCTACGTACCAGATGCTGCCGTTTACCATTCTCATAACGAACCCCTCAGCCAAGTCTACAGGCGCACCTACCGGGAGACGCTAGCACTGCAAACGTTGTATGCACAGGATATGGGTCTACGCGATGCCTGTAAAAGGTGGTGTCATGCTGTGGTAGCAGACTGGCACTTTATTCTGCAACAGAAGAAAGATCTTTATTGGTTGCTGCGCTCGCCCCTTTATCGCTTGGTTTGGGTCTATGGCTACCTGCGTCCTAGCTTACCTGCTGCCCTGTGGAAGCCTTTTTACAAGCACTGGAAGCGTGGGCAACTTGGATCAAAAGAGGTGGGCAATCTATGAAACTCTTGATCATTACTTCAGCAACCGTGCGGGGTGGGGCAGAAGAATATGTGCTGACGATCGCCGCTGCGGCTGTCCAGGCAGGATGGCATACTCACGTCGCCTTACCCTATGCCGATAGCAACGCCTCGCTGCGGCAAGCACTCGAAGCTAATCATGCGTCCTGCCACCCGTTGGCGATTGCCGAGCCGAGTAACCGGGGCATGCAGGCAATGGCGTCAGCCTTTCTACGCAGCGTTCGGACTCGTGCCTTGTTGTTAGCTATCAAACCAGATGTCGTTCTCATCAACCTACCTTGGGCAGACCACTGTTTGGGCAGTATTGTCGCTTGTGGCTGGCTGCAAATACCAACAGCCGTCATGTTCCATTTGATTCCACCGGAGGGCATTCCTTTAAGTCGATCGCGCCGTCATGCTTACACCTGGGCACGCGCCAGACGACAGCAGTGGCTTACAAATGCCCAAGCGAATCGCCCGCCGCTTGCCAACTTGTTTCAGATGCCCAGCAGCGACTTGCTCTGCATCTATAACGGCATTCAGCTACCAACGCTGTTAGACCGTAACTCTGAGGCGATCACCGCTCTCCGTCAACAGGTGCGCCAGGAGTTAGGCATCCCCGCAACTAGTAAGCTCCTGTTAACTGTGGGTCGGCTCACGCCCCAAAAAGGTTACGAAGATCTGCTTGAAGTAATACCAGCGTTACTGGAGTCAGACCCCGATCTGCGGTTTGTGTGGGCTGGAGAAGGCGAACAGAGACAAGACTTGTGCGATCGTCTGCATAGCGCTGGCATCGCTGACAAGGTGCTGCTGCTCGGACACCGCTCTGATCTGCCTCGCCTTCTGCAAACCGCTGATCTGTTTGTCTTTCCCACTCGCTTCGAGGGGCATCCGTTTGCGCTGCTAGAAGCGATGGCGTATGGGCTCCCGATCGTCACTACCAACGTCAGCAGCATTCCTGAAGTGATGACACATCAAGTGCATGGGTTGCTGTGTCCTAGTGGTGATCGTAAGGCGCTGCTCCACTCCATTGAATGGGCACTACGCCACCCTGATGAAATGCAGACAATGGCACAGCAAGCGCAACAACAGGCGCAACACTTTTCTCAAGCAAGCATGATTGAAAAAACGTTCAGCGTGCTGCAAACGCTCTCACTACCAACCCAATCAAGCAGTCACTCATCAACAATAGCTGGAGTAACCCATTGAATTTTTTAGATTACAAAAAGCATTATCGTTTAGAGAAATAGACAGGCAGCGATGAGCAGTCAATAGCAAGTGAAAAATGATCAGCAACCAACTTTCTCTAAATCCAACGCAGTCTCAGAGGTGAATTGGCATTAGCGACAAAGCTGCTATTATTTGTTTTCCAGATTCCCGCATTCAGAATTATTGCATCAGGATTTAATGGTTGAAAGTCACTTCTTTTTAATAGTCAACAAGGTAATAATTTACAAACGGAAACGAGACTTCTTTCGTGTTTAGATGTTTTTGGAGTTTATACGTTTGATCCATTTCAGGAGTCTATCCCTATGCTGAAAACCTCACTTACCCTGCCTGAAAACGTTACTCAAACGTCTGCTTCATCTCAAGTTTGCTTGCTTGATCCAGGCATGGAAGACCATAACGATCGCCCGAGCGAAAATTTAGGTGATCTAATTATTCAGCAGGCAGTGCTACGCGAAATGGACTCTCTTTTCGGCAGCCAAAACATTGTTAAACTCTCTACCCATGCACCGTTAGAAGAAACACAGCTCCAAATGATTCAAGCCAGTTCAGTTGCGATCGTTGGTGGCACAAATTTGCTGTCATCAAACATGAATCACTACAACCAGTGGAAGATTGTTCTGCGTGATGCGTTACGGTTACGGAAGCGAGTTCTTTTGCTAGGTGTAAGCTGGTGGCAATACCAAGGTAGACCGAACTTGTACACACTGGCGCTGCTGCATCTAGCACTATCCTACAAAGGCAGCCATTCAGTTAGAGATAATTACACAAAGAAGAAGTTGCAATCGATCGGGATTCGGAATGTCATTAATACAGGCTGTCCAACTATGTGGCCGCTAGCCAACCTCCAGCCGGATGCTATTCCACAGACAAAAGCAACTAGCGCCTTGGTCATGCTCACCGATTATTCCAAAAATATTGAACTCGATCAAAAGCTGCTAGAGCTAGCCACATCTCACTACGAAACGGTTTATTTTTGGCCGCAGGGCGCAGGCGATCATGATTATGTCACCAGCTTTAATCTACCTGTAACCATACTGGAGCGTTCCTTGCCAGCCTTAGAAAATTTGCTCAAGTCAGATGTTTCGCTAGACTACATTGGCACCCGGCTACATGGTGGCATTCGCTGTCTTTTAGCAAAGCGTCGAGCGCTCATTTTAAGGATTGATCATCGTGCAACCGAAATCGCTCAAGAAACTGGTTTGCCCTCTGTCGATCGCGCTGATTTTGCCTTTATGGAACGCTGGATTCGTGAGCCATTCATGACTAAGATTACCCTTGATACTACTGCAGTAGAGCGTTGGCGACAGCAGTTCAGAACTAAATTAGCCTAATTTTTCAATCTGCTTTTCCGCGTAATTCAATGTTAATTGCTATGCGAATGCTCTTCGTCTCAACTCACTTTCCTAGCGATCTACGGCTTGATGTGCAGGGCACTTATAAGCGCATGGCAATGTTCATTGATGCGATAAAGCTAGTCCTGAAAAAAAGCCGTTCTGCTAAAGCTCAATTAGATGTGCTGTTTTACGTTCCGCCTGAAATAGACACATCGCCGAGCGCGATCGCCACTGCCGAAAAAGCGCTTTCAGAACACTGGGATCTTCCTCTTAAGCTCTTTCTTTGCCCAGAGTTTGTGTACACTGAGCCACTGTCAAAATGGCAGCAGCAGGCACCAGGAATGCTCAATTTCTTTCAGCAGCGTGATTTGGTTCGCACCAGCCAACCCTTGCAAATTCAAGCCTTTGAAACGTGCCTAAGCCGTAAGCCAGCAGCAGTATTCATTCATCGGCTGCGATCGATGTGCCCTGCCTTGCTCACTCGCCAACCACTGCCACCCATTTTCTTTGACCTGGACGATATCGAGCATATTGCGTTTCTGCGCGACATTCGGCAACCGCCCACGCGGCTTGTTACCTCCCTGTATTATCTGCAACTGCCAGCGCTGTGGTGGGGCGAACGGCAAGCCATGCGGCTGGCAAAACAGACCTATGTGTGTTCGCAGCAAGACAGAGCGTATCTCACAAACCAGGGCATAGCAGGTGTGGTGACTATTCCCAATGCGGTCAAGCTGCCGCAGCCACAACCGCTTACTGCGAAGCCAACGCTGCTTTTGCTGGGCGCGTACCACTACTACCCCAACATCAATGCGGCTAATTTTTTGATTGAGGAAGTGTTTCCACAGGTGCGGGAGCAAGTGCCAGAGGCGCGGCTTATTATTGCTGGGAAGCAGCCAGAAAATATTCGTAGCTACCAAAGGGGCATTCCAGGAGTAGAGTTTACGGGCTTTGTGGATGATCTGGAGGCGCTTTATCGTCGATCGCGTGTGGTTTGTTGCCCTATCCTGTCTGGTGGTGGGACGCGGGTCAAACTGGTGGAAGCAGCAGCCTATGGCAAGCCAATGGTTTCGACGAGTATTGGTGCAGAAGGGCTGGAATTTCAGGATGGGCGGGAATTTTTGCGGCGAGACGACCCTAGGGCGTTTGCAGATGCCTGTGTAAGCCTGCTGCAAAACGATGAGCAGTGTGAGCGCTTAGGTGCGGCCGCACGGATGACTGCCATCAAACATTATGATCGTGCCAATATTGTGCACCTCATTCAACAATCAATGCAGCAGGTCTTAAAAGTTCCAGAACGCTCAAAAAGGGTTGTTTCACACTCAAGTTAATTCATTTAAGCGAATAAACTCAGTCGAATTAATTCAAGCTAATAAAGTTAGAACTTATAAACTAATTCAATTGAAGCTAACGTTATGCCTATGGATATTCTACAAATCTACCCAAGACTACCACCCACGATCGACGGCATTGGCGATTATGCAATGACACTGGCAAAGGGGCTTTCTCAGTGCAACATTCGCACCTATTTTATGACTGCCCATCAAGAAAAGATGTTTGGCGACGAGCGCTTTCCCATTGTGCCGTTGCATACACATAGCCCACAAGCCTTTGTCGATGCCATTCCCCAACACATTCAAGCCGTTATTTTGCACTTTTCTGATTATCCTTACGATGCCAAGCGTGGTATACCCGTTTGGTTAGTGAGAGCGCTCGAAACCATGAAACAACAGCGATCGCTACGCTTGCTTGTGATGTTTCATGAGTTTCCATCCTTCTATCTGCTCAAGAAGACGTTTTATCTCTTTCCCTGGCAGCGCTCTGTGGCATGGCAACTGGCTCAATTAGCTGATGTCATCATCACAAACAATGCGGTCACAAAAACCCTCATAGCAAAGTACTTTTTAGCGAAAGACAAACAGCCACCGATTCTTAATCTTCCGGTCTTTTCTAATATCGGCGAATTAGAAAAACTATTACCCCTCGAACAACGCCAGAGACGCTTAATCGTTTTTGGTACACCGGGACGACGCGCCAGAATTTATCAACGATCGCAAGCCATGCTCAAAAACTGTTGTCAGCTTTTAGGCATTGAAGAGATTTGTGACATTGGCTCTCCGTTGCACCTTGATCAATCGACGTTAGCGGGCATTCCCTTAGTTGAGATGGGTGAACAGCCCGCTGCAAGGATTAGCCAATTAATGTCTGATTCACTTGCAGGCATTGTCTACTCGACTGATAACGGGCGTCTAGCAAAATCTGGCGTTTTTGCGACCTATTGCGCTCATGGACTGGTGCCGATCGTCACACAGGAAAAAGCAACCTTGCTAGATGGGTTGCAAGCTGAAACCAATTTTTTGTTTGCTGGTATGCAGGCAGAGTCATTAGCAATGGAACGGTTACAAGCGATCGCCGATGCTGCTCACCAATGGTACGTCACCCATAATCAAGCCAGTACATTTAAGTCCTTTTTATTACAATTATCAGCCCTATCAAAACCATGAAAAACTTAGCTTTAACCCTACATTTTGACTAAATAGTATCAACTAGTCGCATCATAACTTTTCATTCATTTCTGTCATTTGATTCCATCCCTAGAGGCTGCGTCGTTATGCACCTGAGTTCAGAACAAACTCTTACTAAACCAACAGCAACGATGCTGCGATCGTTGTCCGTCGTCATCATTGCGCTTAACGAAGAAGAATGTATCGCCAATGCAATTCGCTCATGTCAATCATTTGCGGATGAGGTAGTGGTAGTTGATAGCGGTAGTCAGGATGCAACAGTGCAAATCGCCCGCGAGCTGGACTGCCAGGTTTATCACAATCCCTGGACAGGCTACTCGGATCAGCGTAATTTTGGAGCCGACCATGCACAGCACGACTGGATTTTTTTTATTGATGCGGATGAAGTCATTGATGGTCGCTTAGCCGCCGCCTTACTGGAGTGGAAACAAGCACCGACGATCGCAGCCAACGCTTTTTCTGCCGTTCGCATCGGCGATTTTTGGGATACGTGGCTCGACACTCGACCGGAATATCATACGCGCCTCTACAACAAAACTATCTTTCGCATCAAAGATGTTTTGGTACACGAAGGACCCGATATCAAAGATGCAGCCGTTGTTAAACTACCTGGCGTGATTTGGCACTACGGCTTCCGTGACATCAGCGATTTAGTCATTCGCTTTAACCGCTACACCGATTTGGATGCCCAACAAGCCCATCGTAACGGCACTCGCTTTAGCCTGCTGCGACTCTTGCTTAAACCATCCGCAAAGTTTGTACAGCAATACGTTTGGTATGGCATGTTTCGTCAAGGTATGGCTGGCTTCACGCTTTCAGGGCTGTGGAGTTTCTACATCTTTCTAAAGGAAATCAAGCTCTACGAAATTGATTGGAAAAAAGGGCGATCGCTAAAGAAGCATTAAAGGTTTGAGTTTGTTTTGAATTTGTTTTACCTTCTGCCAACTCCCGCCTTTTGCCCTTTGCCTTCTGCCTCCTGCCCTTTGCCTTCTATCTTCTCCCGCCTTGTGCCCTCATGCAAACCAACGTTTCTACTCCCAATCACCGTCGTCAGTTTGGCTTACAGCCAACGCTGGCATGGACTGCCATGTTGGGATTGGTGTGCTTTTCGCTGCTGTGCATTTTGGCGGGTGCGGGTGGGTTGCTGCGGTTGGCGTATCCAGCGATCGCGCTGCTAGTCGGCTTGTTTTTGTTTAAACGGTATCCCGTTCTGTACCTCGGATTTACCTGGTGGATTGCATTTTTAACGCCCTTTGTGCGGCGCTTGATTGATTTTCAAAGCGGATGGGTTGACCCTAGCCCTGTATTGCTGGCACCATTTCTGGTCATGATGCTGACGGGGTTGACCTTTGTACAATACCTGCCCCGCTACTTGCGTCAGGATGGCTTGCCGTTCATTTTGTCAGCGGCGGGAGTTTTCTACGGCTTACTGGTGGGGTTGATTAAGTATCCACCGACAGCAGTTGTCGTGCCGCTGCTGAACTGGTTAGCGCCAATTTTATTTGGGTTTCATTTGTTTGTGCATTGGCGGCATTATCCAGCGTATCGGCAGAATGTGGAACGGGTCTTTTTGTGGGGTGTATTGGTGATGGGGGCATACGGGGTGCTGCAATATCTTGTCGCCCCAGAGTGGGATCGCTTTTGGCTGATTAGCTCCAAGGCGATCGCCTTTGGCACACCGGAGCCATTAGGAATGCGTGTGTTCAGCACTCTAAATTCGCCGGGTCCCTTTGCGACAGTGATGATGGCAGGCTTGCTGCTGCTGTTTAACAATCAGGGTACGCTGCGGTTTGCGGCTGGGGGTGTGGGTTATCTATCGTTTTTGCTGTCGTTGGTGCGAGCATCATGGTTGGGTTGGGCAGTGGGCGTAGTCGCCTTTGTGCCCTCGCTCAAGCCCCGTTTGCAGATGCGGTTGATTGTGACGATTCTAGTGATGGCAGTCTGCGTAGTGCCGCTGGTGAATACGCAGCCCTTTTCGGGGGCGATCGCTGCTCGTCTGCAAACCTTCTCAAATACGCAAGACGACGTGAGCTACAACCAGCGGCTAGAAGGCTACGGTCAGATTATGGGCGAAGCGCTAGCAGAAATTCCGGGCAACGGGCTAGGGTTTGTACTCACAAACGATAGCCTGGGCAGCAACGACAGCGGTATTTTAACCCTGCTGTTCAACCTGGGCTGGTTTGGTACGTTGCCATATCTGGGCGGCACGGTTCTCTTATTCTTTAGCCTGTTTCGCGGCAAGGAAGGGCAAACCGACCCGTTTGTCAGTGCTGCACGCGCCATCAGTCTGGGGGTATTTGCCCAAATCGGACTAGGCAGTTCGATGCTGGCACTATCAGGCGTGGTGATGTGGAGCTTTGCAGGTATGGCACTGGCAGCCCAGCGGTTCTATCGCTATCAACATCTGCTACAGCCGGGAGACGAATGATGGCATCGCATAGGGGCAGTCTACCAATCAAGCAGTCATTCAGGAATAGAACAGAGGCAAACGCAGAGAAGGAGCCATACGATCGCGATTCCATGCGACTGGAGCACTTACCAAAAGTCGCTAAACTTCGCTTGGAAGGGATTCAAATTTGTCGAGGGGTCGCGGCTCTACTAGTGCTGCTGTTTCATGTGACACAGCTTAGTCAAGAGAAACTGGGTCAAGCGTTTTTGGCAAATCTGTTTACCTTTGGTAGCGCTGGCGTTGATTTTTTCTTTGTACTCAGCGGCTTTATTATTTTCTTTGTACATCAGACAGATATAGGGCGGCGCGATCGCCTGAAACCGTTCATCCTCAAACGGTTGATTCGGGTGTACCCACTCTATTGGTTAGTTACCTTAGCCATCTTGCCGATCTACTTTCTCGCACCGCAATTTGGTTATGGATATGAGCGTCAGTTAGATGTCATTTTGAAGTCTCTATGGCTGCTGCCACAAGCGCATTTGCCGATCCTGATCGTAGGCTGGTCGCTGAGCCATGAAGTGCTGTTTTACTTCATTTTTGCGTTAGCAATTTTATTCCCGCTCAAGCTTTTCAGTCGTCTACTTTCAGGCTGGCTTGTGGGCACGCTAGCAATCTTTTTACTCAATGTTGCAGGTGCTTTTGACCCAGAACAACATTTTTTGCTGTGGTTTATTTTTAGTCCACACAATCTAGAGTTTATGCTCGGTTGTTTGGCAGCTTATGTAGTGCTACAGAAGCAACTAAAGGCAAGCAATACGTTTTTACTGCTATTAGGGACGGCTTGCTTTATCACGTTTGATATTGCTCAAACTGAGCGATCGTCCCCCTTCAATCCAATCGTGATCTATGGCATTTCTTCAGCGTTGATTGTAATCGGCGCAGCAACGTTAGAAGTACAGCGATCGCGCCCCTTTGTACGTCTCTTTTCGTTCCTGGGCGATGCATCGTACTCCATTTATTTGACCCACTATCCCTGCTTATCTGCCTTATTGAAGCTGACAATTGCGGCTCAACTTATTAGCATCATTGGTTACTCGGCGACAATTAGCTTGTTGCTGCTGACCACCTTGAGCGTAGGTTGCCTGACGTATGTGTGGCTCGAAAAACCATTGGTCTATCGACTAAGAGGAACGCTTGTGAATCAACTAGCAACAGCAACAAAAGCGTCTGATCCGGTCGCTGCCACAGCAACCAAGGTGCTTTTTCTGGATCAGAGTGGTGCTTTAGGCGGCGCAGAACTATGTTTGCTGGATCTTGTGCAGCCGTACCGCGATCGCAGCTTAGTCTGTCTCTTTGCAGATGGTGCCTTCAAAACGGCATTGCAGCAACAGGGAGTAGCGGTCAAGGTGGTAGCAACTAAGTCGATCGCGGTTCGCAAAGAAAGTGGTCTGATACAGGGGCTTCAGAGCCTCGGTCAACTGCTACCCATCGCTGTCACTGTTGCCCGTCTCAGCCGCGACTACGATATTATCTATGCCAATACCCAAAAAGCGTTGGTGGTTGGGGCGTTAGCAAGCCTACTCAGTCGCCGTCCCCTGGTTTATCATCTGCACGACATCCTTTCAGCCGATCATTTCAGCCGCACCAATCGCCGTCTTGCTGTTACATTGGCAAATCGCTGCGCTAGTCGGGTCATTGCCACATCTAATGCCACTCGTGATGCTTTCATTCAGGCAGGTGGACACGCAGAACTTGTCACTGTGGTTTATAACGGCTTCGAGCCAGCCGCCTATCAGTTAGATGTAACGTTGGGTCAAGTGAATCTGAACCAGAGACAGCAGCTTGGGCTAGACGGCAAATTTGCGATCGGACATTTCAGCCGTCTGTCGCCTTGGAAAGGACAGCACATCCTTATTGAAGCGCTAGTTCATTGTCCCAAGGATGTGACAGCAGTCTTGGTAGGCGATGCGCTGTTTGGCGAGCAGGAGTATGTACAAGCGTTGAAAACGCAAGTGGCAACGCTGGGACTACAAGACCGGGTGCAGTTTCTCGGCTTTCGGTCGGATGTAGTGCCCATCATGCAAGCGTGCGAGGTGATTGCCCATACCTCCACTGCACCAGAACCCTTTGGGCGCGTCATCGTCGAAGCGATGCTCTGTGGGCGACCCATTATTGCCGCTGCTGCTGGCGGCGCAGTGGAGCTAGTAGAACCAGGAGTAACTGGCTGGCTAACGCCACCCGGAGACGCACAGGCACTAGCAGCAGCGATCGCCCACTGTCGCGCAGACCCAGCACATACACAGGCGATCGTCCAAACCGCTCAAACCCAAGCCACCGATCGCTTTGCACTGAGCCACATTCGACAACAGATCGATCACCTCCTGCAAGCCGTGGTGAAGGCAGAAGGCTAAAGGCTGAGTTAACTCAAAACGTTCTTGCTTCCCTCGCGTTCTCTGCCTCCCCTGCTTTCCCCGTCTCCCTCTCCTCTTTCATCCTTCATCCCTCATCCTTTCCTCCCATGCCCCTACCTCCATCTACCCCCTCCATCAGCGTCTTCCTTCCAGCCCTTGAAGGTGGTGGTGCCGAACGAGCCATGCTGCATCTAGCAGAAGGTCTTGCCGATCGTGGTTTCAAAATCGATCTGGTGCTAGCAGAAACAAAAGGAGCCTATCTAGACACAGTGCCATCCACCATTCGGATTGTGGATTTGAAGGCACGATCGCCGCTGCTGGTGTCAAAAACGCTGGCATTGCGACGCTACTTGCAGCAAGAGCAGCCCTCTGTTCTCTTGTCAGCGCTGGATATTCTCAGCTCAGCAACCTGGGCGCAGCGCTTGGCAGGTGCATCAACCCGCATCGTGATGTGCGTGCAGACCAATCTTTCACAGCAGTTTCGCGATCATCAACCCCACACGATCGGGCGCATCAGACCCAAATTAGTGCGTTTGTTTTATCCCTGGGCAGATGCGATCGTGGCAGCTTCTAGAGGCGTAGCGGAGGATGTTGCTCAGTTGACGGGCATGCCAGCCGACACAATTCAAGTGATTTACAATCCAGTTGTCACGCCCGCTGTACTAGCTAAAATGCAGCAGCCCGTTGATCATCCCTGGTTTGCAGCCGGAGAACCACCTGTAATTTTGGGCGTAGGGCGACTGGTCAGCCAGAAAGATTTTCCAACATTGGTAGAAGCCTTTGCGATCGTACGACGGCAGCGAACAGCACGGCTGATGATCCTGGGCGAAGGCGAAGATCGCGCCAAACTAGAGACACAGATTCAAACATTGGGACTGCAAGACGATGTGGCGCTACCCGGTTTTGCTGAAAATCCCTACACGTACATGGCTCACGCCAACGTGTTTGCGTTGTCTTCCATCTTTGAGGGCTTTGGCAATGTGGTCGCAGAAGCAATGGCAGCAGGCACCACGATCGTCTCCACCGACTGCCCCAGTGGTCCGGCTGAAATTTTGGACGGTGGCAAATACGGTACGCTGGTGCCCATGCGGGATGCTGCCGCGCTAGCAGAGGGTCTTTTGGGAGCCTTGCAAGCACCGATCGCGCCTGACGTGTTGCGACAACGCGCCCAAGAGTTTTCAGTCGATCACGTGGTTGATCAATATGTGGAAGTGTTGTCTCACCTGATAGCAGCCGATACCCTACGAGCCGGTTAAGCTATGCGGATTTTGCACATCCTCAATCACATTCAAGAAATTGGCAATGGCATTGTCAATGTTGCTGTCGATCTCGCATGTTTGCAGGCAGAAGCCGGACATACCGTGACCGTTGCCTCTGCGGGAGGAGAGTACGATCGCCTGCTGGCAAAATATGACGTGCAGCACATCCAGCTCGATCAGCGTCGCTACCCATTGCAGTTGCTCCGCGCCGCTAGAAGCTATCAAGCACTGGTGCGATCAATACAGCCCGACATTGTTCATGCCCATATGATGACTGGTATGGTGCTGGCACGAACCTTGCGGGAAAAACCACACTATGGGTTAGTGTCCACTGTGCACAACGAATTTCAGCGCAGCGCGATCTTGATGGGGCTAGCTGATCGCATGATTGCAGTCAGTCAATCAGTGGCACAGTCAATGGCGCGCAAAGGCATTCCTCAAACCAAGCTGCGGGTCGTTTGCAATGGCACGTTGGGCAGTCCACGTGAAGGATTAGCAACACTGCCACCTGTCAAACTTCAGCGACCCGCGATCGCCACCCTTGCCGGAATGTACCATCGCAAAGGCATTGCAGATTTAATTGCCGCCTTTGAACAACTGGCAGTCGAGTTTCCTGATGTGCATCTCTATTTAATTGGCAATGGACCCGATCGAGCTGAGTTTGAGGCACAGGCGCAGCAGACAGCCGTTGTCGATCGCATTCACTTTGAAGGTTACCAAGCAGAACCGCAGCGCTATCTCCACGCTACCGACATCTTTGTGCTTGCCTCTCGTCAGGAACCGTTCGGGCTGGTGCTTTCAGAAGCACGGGAAGCTGGCTGTGCCATCGTCGCTAGCAACGTCGATGGTATTCCCGAAGCGCTGGATGGTGGAGCCGCAGGTATTCTCGTCCCAGTCGCCAACCCTACAGCCCTAGCAGAAGCAATCGCCCCCCTTTTGCGGGATCCTGACTTGTTGGAGAGGTGGAAAGGGCGATCGCAGCAAAATCTCGACTGGCTAAAGGTCTCACGAGTCCATGCAGAAACCCTAGAAGTGTACGCCGAATTGCTCTAGAGCGACTCTAAGTCCAATAAAGCACTTCTGCCTGAGGAAAACGACGGGCAATTTCCTGCTCAAAAAAGCGGCGCAGGGTTTTCATCATCTCAGCCTCGTAGACATACTTGGTACCACCAAACTTATTGCGTTTGACGCTACGGGTAGACTCATCCAGGTCAAGGGATGTATTGGGATACCAGCTCAGCAGCACGTCCTTGGAGCCAGGGGTAAAGCGGTGGGAGATCAGCTCAAAGGTAAGGTTGCAGTCAAAGTCGATCGCCGACTCGATCGCATCAAAAAGCTCACTGTAATGAGTCTGCCAATCATCGATCGGCATAATGGGAGCAATCACCAGCCCAATGGGATAACCGCCGCCACCCTGCGATCGAGGTAACGCCAATTGCCGCAATGCCTGCAGGCGCTTGGCAACAGAGGCGGTACCACCTTCTAGCCGTTGAGAGATGGGTGCTGCATTCACGCTCACACGACAGCGCGTGTGTCCATTGTGGGGCAGGTCAAGGAGGTGGTTAACCCCGTCAAACTTTGAGACCCAGCGCAGGCGAGCATCAGGACGAGTACCAAAGTAACGAATGCATTCAGCAAGGCTACCTGTCAGGTGTTCAATACCCAGTGGATCGGTATAGCAGCTCACTTCGTAGGATGTTGCCTGACCGGGACGCTCGTACGCCGCTAAGTTCTCTAAAATCTGCGGCAGATTAGCATAGGCACGAATGACTGGTGGACCCTGCAAACTACCCGCCAGATAACAGTACTGGCAGTGGGCAGGACAGCCTTCCGCCAGGTGAAACTGCCAGTCTGCCGACGGTGGAATGGGGCTGAGCTTGAAATGGCTGGGCGGCGCAACCACAACAGCAAGAGTACGCTTAGCGATCGCATATGTCTCGCGGTCATCTTCACCCCGCAGACCAGTCAGGCGATCGCGCGGCAACTCTTCAACTGGAAGGTCTAGCGCCTGCACCCGCGACAAAATTTGCTGCCCCCAGGGCAATTCCAGAGCTGATGGAGTAAAGAGAACACGCTCAGGCATCCATAAGCGTGAAACAGCAGGAAGATTAACGGTTGTTTGCACTGTAAACGACTGCTAGTAACATTCCTTCATGATAATGACGACACGATCGCCCAAACCGCCCTCAAGAGGAGGATTTTACGCCCTGATAGTGGGCGAAAACCCATCCGTAAGTAGGGCGATACAGACCCTAAGTGTTAAATTTTATGAAAATTTGGAGAAGAATTTTTAAGTTAGTGCGGTTGCAATTTCGTGCTGTATAGCTGAAGATAACGTGTGTTTAACTTGGGTGCATCGTTCAGTTTGATCTTCACAATTTTTGAGGTTACAGTCATCAAGCTATAGCTTCAACTATTATTTTGCTCGTGAAAGAAATGAATGCAATGAAGGCAATGATGCAGTCAAAAAGCCGTCTATAAACTCTTTTGGTGCGGGAGCCAGTAACCGTTTTGGTTCTACGTTTCACTTAAAGGCAGCCCGCCCACTTAATCCTCTTCGTACCTTTACGAATGTCTTTCAGTTCCCAATTCGTGTGTTCCCTACAAGTAGTTACCACCAGTCTTCAACACCTTCATCCTCTAATGCAGATTGCAGCTTAATGCACTCTGTTTTTAGGGTTTAGTGCTGAGACTCGTTAAGCAACCTTCGTTTATCAGGGAAAATACCAGTGTCAGATTTAATCACCGCAGCCGCTACAAGTAGCCCTGATCTGAATCCAGGCGTTAGCGCTAGTTCGATCGTTGCGCCTGCCTTTAGCACTCTGGCAGATAGCTTGTCTACATTCTCTAGTAGCGCTATCGCCAGCAGTAGTAGTACGTCTGGTACTCTTGCTTCCCCTGCACCAAGTGCAGCGATCGTTAACCAACCTGGGTTGCGAGCGCAATATTTTCAAGGCAAGAACTTTACAACTTTGAAATGGTCGGAAATCAATCCGACGGTTAACTTTACCTGGGGCAATCAGGCACCTAACTCGCTTGTAGCAGCCGATAATTTTGCAGTGCGCTGGACAGGGCAAGTGCAAGCTAAGTCTACTGAAGCCTACACGTTTTACACGCGATCAGATGATAGCGTTCGACTATGGGTTAATGGGCAATTGCTGATTGACAACTGGGCTGATCATGCCCTGACTGAAGACAGTGGTACGATCGCCCTTGCCGCTGGTCAAAACTACGACATCAAGCTGGAATATTATGAGCGTGCAGGTGGCGCGACCGCTCAACTACTATGGTCTAGTCCGACACAAGCAAAAGAAATTATTCCCGCCAGCCAACTCTTTCAAGGTACTAGTACGCTTCCTTTTGCGATTGGTGCCCCCGCCAAAAGTGCTGATGCTTTTGTCGATTCGATCGGCATCAATACCCACGTTCGCTATTACGACACAGCATACGGTAACTATCCGTTCGTCAAACAAAGCTTGCTCGATTTGGGCATTCGCCACATTCGCGATGGCGGCAGCGACCCTACCTGGATTAACCGCATCAACGAGCTAGGTAGACTGGGCATCAAATCGACCCTGGTGCTTGACCCAAACATTGGCATTGGTCCTGATGACTCTTACGACATCAAGCCACCCGGCTATACAGTGACAAACTTTGTCAAAAACCTGGTGGCAGAGGGTGTAGAAGCCGTCGAAATCTTGAATGAATTTGACCTATTCCACAGAATCTTTCCCTATACCCGTAATGGTCAACCAGTCACAGGAGACGGCTGGATCAGCTACGTACGAGACTTTACGAGAGACGTTTATACTGCACTCAAGTCAGACCCAGCGACAGCACATATTCCTATCATTGGTCCCTCGTTTGTGTATGCCAACTCTAGCGGCGCGATCGGTGACCTGAGCCAGTGGGTAGACTACGGCAGTTTTCACCCTTACAACAACCCCAATAATCCCGGTGACGGTAGCCTGACTAGAGATTATGCCATGCGATCGCAACCCTTTGGCACCAAGCCCTTGATCGCCACTGAGGTCGGCTACTCTACTGGTAGCCCCACGTCCGATCGTCCTGTCTCAGAAGCCGTACAGGCGAAATATCTCCCTCGGCTCTTTCTCGAAAGCTTCAACGCTGGTGCGCCTCGCACCTTTTCCTACGAGCTGATGGATCAAAAAGCTGACCCCAACAATAGCGAAAACAACTACGGCATCATTCGCAGCAATGGCACACCTAAACCTGCCTACACTGCCTTAAAAAACCTGATTACCCTGCTTGACGATCCCAAACCTGAGGTAGTACCCGCACCCACGACACCAACAACATCCGCACCGACAACGCCAGTCATAGCGACACCTGCACCGATTACAACACCCGCACCCGCAGCACCATTAGGGGCGCTCAATTTCTCAATGGGTGGCAGCACTCAGAACGTTCATCACACGCTACTGGAGAAGAGCAACGGTGACTTCTACCTCGTCCTTTGGCTCGAAGTACCTAGCACTGCTCAGGCTGCCGTTGGTCAAAACGTCACGTTGAATTTCAATACGCCGTTTGCTCAAGCAACAACTTATGCGCCCAATCAATCGATCGCTCCCTTGGCACGCTACACCACTCCCACCCAGCTAACTCTCAACGTCTCGGATGCACCTTTGATTATCCAACTCTCTGCATCAGACGCTGCGTTAGTGCCTCCTATAACGGCGACACCGCAACCTCTTTAGAAGCACCGATGCCAAAGCTGTTTAGACAATAGAGATAAAGCGGGGATCGCCCATACTTCGTTTTCAAAGGTACGTTTAAAGCCGTAAAATTTCCTGCTGACTTTTGAACGCTTGGTTATGCTCGGCGACACCGTGACTGCTGTAATCAACTTCTGTAAAAGTGGCTAGCAGTTAGTGCTCACGAGCGATCAGTGAAGAGCAAAATTAATTCGCATTATGTTGTAGAGACAAGGGGTTTAGATCCTTTGTCTCTTTCGATTTGGCAATTGTGAGGGTCAATTGATCAGCCCCACTTATGGATTGCTTGTGGGCAGGCTGTGAAGAACTTTAGCCACTGTTTGATGCTTCACGAAGTTTTATTAAGCAAAACATTGCGAAAGATAAAGCGATCGAATTCATGTGGAAAACCTTAGACTTTTCTGTGGAAAACTATGTGGAAAGCCTGTCTAAAACTTGAGACGATCGTGGAGAACTTAACTAGGTATAAATACTCTGTGCAAAGATCGGCAAGTTTTCCACAGGTTTTCCACAGGTTTAAAGCTGGCTCAAAGAATCGGCCAGTCGCATTTTAGAGGCTTCTCCACATTTTCCACAGGCTCTACTACTACTGTTTAAATAAGAATTACTTAAGTCCGGATTGTAGAAATTAAGCGCAAAAATGCTAAAAAAACAGGCTGGATTGTTCAAAACAAGGGTGCTAACATACGCAGACAACGCTCTCAACCGCTACAGATAGCGTTCCGTTTGCTAGTTCAGCACCAGTTCTCACCACAGTCACCGCTCTGCCCAGCTACACAGTCGCCCTCTCAACGCAAAGGTCACATTCCCATGAAACTGGTTTGCTCTCAAAACAGCTTTAGCACCAATCTCACGCTGGTAAGCCGTGCCGTCTCGTCGCGCCCAAGTCATCCCATTCTGGCGAATATTCTTCTGGTCGCCGATCAAGAGTTGCAGCAAATCAGACTCAGTGCGTTTGATCTCAGCCTCGGTATCCAAACCAGCTTTCCTGCTGATGTAATTACGGGTGGAACACTGACCTTGCCTGCCAAGCTTTTGACGGATATTGTCTCCCGCTTACCCGATGGCGATATCACGCTAGAGAATGGAACAGAGGAAACTGCTGAAGCAAACTTTCTCACAACGCTGACCTGCGCCTCGGGACGCTACCAGATGCGCGGCATGGGTGCTGAGGATTTTCCTGAACTGCCCGTTGTGGAAGCAGGACAAGTAGCGTACCTCTCGATTGAAAACCTGCTCGAAGGGTTGCGGAGTTCTTTATTTTCTGCCAGCAGTGATGAAACTAAACAAGTGCTGACAGGTGTACACCTAACCATGCAGCCCGATGGTTTGGAGTTTGCTGCCACGGACGGACATCGCCTCACTGTGGTGCAAACCATGAATGCAGAGGCATCTGAGGCTGGCGGTACTGCGAATGAAGCCGAAAAAGCGCTGGATGTGACGATTCCAGCTAAGGCACTGCAAGAGTTGACCAAAATGCTCGAACGGCAAACGGGTAGTGATGTTGCCGTTCATTTTGACCAGAGCCAGGTTGTCTTTGAATGGACTGATCAGCGCCTCACCAGCCGCCTGCTCGAAGGGCAATACCCTAACTATCGTCAACTAGTGCCACGTCAGTTTTCGCGCCAGATTACCGCTGAACGACGCTTGCTGCTGAGTGCCCTGGAACGTATTGCCGTGCTGGCAGACCAGAAAAACAATATTGTCAAACTGACTCTAGATAGCACCAGCCAACTACTTTCGCTATCGGTTGATGCTCAGGATGTGGGTAGCGGCAAAGAAACGATTCCCGCACAGATTACAGGCGATGACCTGGATGTAGCGTTTAACGTGAAATATCTGATGGATGGCTTGAAGACGATCGCCACTACCGAGATCCAGATTCAGTTGAATACAGCAACGAGCCCAGCGATCGTCACTCCCCTCGGCAGCATCAAAATGACTTACTTAGTCATGCCTGTGCAGGTTCGTAGCTAAAAAAAGAACAACATGTAAACAAAGAACGAATAAGGGTTTTCCGGTTCTTTATAAACACCAATTCTATGGAGTCTTTACTGTAAACAATGTTTTTAGCGGTTTTAATCGGTAAGCACGCAATTAAAAGGATGTAAGCAATGGTTTCGCTTGACTCTTCGTGATAGTTAAGCCAAAAGACAAAGGCGAGCGTTGATTGTAGATCAACGCTCGCCTTTGCTGAAAAGTTTGGGGGTGTGGCGGAATTGGCAGACGCACCGGACTCCTAATCCGGCAACCTGGCAGGGTTTTGTGAGTGCAAGTCCCACCACCCCCACAATTGACGACAGAACACAAATGCAACCTTGGAGGTCACGCTTATGCTCTAAAGACGAAAGCTTTTCTACGGCTCTCATCTACCCAGGTAAGGACTACAAGCTAGTAAAGATTGCAAATCGAATACGTCGGGATTATATGATGGCATCTTTTGCGAGACTGCTACATATAGTGTCATTCGAGATCGCGCTTGTCAAGCATGTTGCATTCTGTTGCGGCTTGCAGTCCTCTACCGCAAAGCACTTTGCGTACAAAACACTAGAGGACACAATAATGTCAAATTTCCCAAAAGGCACTGCTTTGGTTTACGGAGGCTCGATGATTCACCGTAACCAACAAACAGGAGATGTCTGTCTGACAGATATGTGGAAGGCACAGGGAGAGCCAAGCAATAAGCGTCCTGTTGATTGGAGAGAGCTTGACGCTACCCAAGAACTCTTAAAACGCTACGCCAAGCAAAGTGCTGTGGTAGCACTTTACTCAAAAAACGGCAAAATCAAGGCTGTGCCTAGTTGGTTGCAAACTAAGCAAGGGGGTGTTGCGCCTGGAACTTATGCGGTGCCTCAGCTAGCGATTGACTATGCTCGATTCCTTTCTGCCGAATTTCATGAATGGGCGTTAAACGTTCTTGTAGAACGAATTGAAGAAGAGACAGACCCAGAAAAAGCCCTTTCTCGTGGGTACGAACGGGCCGTTAAGACATGGAAGCAGCAGGGTCACTCTGACGAGAATATTGAAGTTCTTGCTCAGTGCGTGATTGTCCGCAAAGACTTTGCCAGCACTTTAGCCCAGCACGGCGCTGTAGATCCGGCGACTCTACCCACTTGGATTAAAAGCGAAGGCATGGCATACGGCTATCTCACTAACCTGATTTACAAGCTTCTAATCAAGGATAAAGCCGTGGATTACCGCAAAAAACATAAGCTGCCGAAAGACGCTAATGTTCGGGATCATCTGGCTAAAACAGGAAAGATGGTTCAACGTGCAGCGATTATGCTTGCGGAAACGATAGCGAGGGAGAATATTCGAGAAGAACAGCACTATGGCTTTTCCCCATGCCGCACAGCTTGCCAACAAGCGGGTACAAAGGTTGCACGAGTCTTTGATTAGCCTATATCTAAATAACAGTCTAGGTGCACAGTTAAACGAGAGCATCTCTCATGCTACTGTGCCAATTCCTGGCAGATTCTAATCTGAAGGACGATGTAGCCAGTTAAACACGCTCAACGAAGCGACTGTCCCGGCAAAATGAGCTGTCACTCCTGTTGTATTGGCAGCAGCTACAAAGACATCCAGCGATCGAATAATACGATTGGGGTCATAAATGGCGACTCCTTGCGGCTGGGCAATTGACTTAGACAACAGCACTCCGATCGTCGCTCCCGTGCCTAAAAGCATCAGCAGCATACCGATTAGCCCTGTAACGACCCCTAGCCATAACACGTGCATCACCTTCGCTCGTTGGGGATGAATCGCAGGGCTAGGATTGCGAAGTCGCTTACCGAAACGCATGAGCCGAAAGGCAAGATAGATCCCAAACAGCAAAACTAACGCACCGCAAACTGCCCAAAAAATACCAATGCCTATGCTTGGAGTAGCGCTTTGGGTGGTGGCAACGCCAACTCCAGGAACGCCCGTCGTGGTTCCGATCGCCTGATTAAAACTTCGCCCTGAAACAGCTAACAGTAACAGCACACCAGAAACAGCAGCTAGCCCAGCCTGGACAAGTAAGCTAGCCCAGCCAGCAATCTGTAAAACAGTTGCAATCTGCTCAAACTTGGCAGTTGAAGATGTTCTTTCGCTACTGGTTTGCATAGTGTCCTTAGGCAATTTGGTTGCAGTCACTCGCTCACCAAATGACTGCGTTACTTTAGCTATCAGTGTACAAATGAGGCTAATTAAATGCGTGTCTCCTCTGAAAGAGATGCTGCATGAAAAGCGGGTATTCTAACAAGGTTCTTGCTCTCGCTTCTCTCTTTGGATCGATACGCTTGAGCCTTTGAGAGAAAGTCGTTCAGACTATGACAGCGCTCGATCGCACTCTTATGCCACTCTCTAGCGGCAACTCTAGAGAAAAGACGATCGAAAGCTGTAAGATCGCACACAGCTCAAAGGATGCTTAAATTCTTGCTTCGCTTAGCCTTAGATAGGGATTAATTTGTTACAGGCGGGCAGGGTGGCTTTTCTTTCACTTCACTATCGGTTAACTACTTAAATGACCGTTTCTCGCACGATTTGCCTGGGCTTTATTGCTATCACCGCACTTGGCACTCTTTTGTTAGCGCTGCCATTATCCATTAGTCAAGGCGGTTGGAGTTGGGATCATCTACTGGTAGCGTTGTTCACCTCAACCTCTGCCGCTTGTGTGACGGGGCACATAGTAGTAGATACAGGTACGTATTTCTCACCTTTTGGGCAAGTTGTGCTCTTGGCGCTGGTCCAGATAGGCGGGTTAGGCTACATGACGGCAACAACGTTTCTGCTGCTGTTGGTGGGGCGCAAGTTTGGACTACGAGACAAAATTGCTGTGCAGCAAGCCCTCGATCGCAGTGAGTTGCGAGGCGCAGCGCAGGTCATCCGCTCTATCATTGCGACCACAATGCTCTTTGAAATCACTGGCATTTTTTTGCTGCTGATTGTGTTTACACCAACGCATGGTCTGCAGCGGGCGCTGTGGCTGGCAACGTTTCACAGTATTACCGCTTGGAACAATGCCGGCTTCAGTTTGTTTGCAGACAATCTCATCGGTTATCAAGCATCGCCATTGCTGAATCTAGTCATTTCTGGGTTAATTATTTTTGGCGGGATTGGGTACGAGGCAATTTTTGAGATGTATACATGGCTGCGCGATCGCCTACTGCGACGACCCGGGCGGCTCGTATTCTCCCTCAATTTCAAGGTTGCGGTGAGCACTACAGTAATCTTGTTAGTCGCTGGTACACTTGCCCTTTTTCTAGTCGAACTACGCAATCCCGATACCCTTGGCTCTATGCCTTTTGGTACGCAGGTGTTAGCAGCCTGGTTTCAAGCGGTCACGCCTCGAACCGCTGGCTTCAACACGATCGATATTAGTAAAATGACCACGGCAGGCTTGTTTATCATGATCGCCCTGATGCTGATTGGCGGCAGCCCTGGTGGCACCGCAGGCGGCATCAAAACCACCACGCTACGAGTGCTAACCAGCTGTACAAAAGCAATCTTGCAAGGCAAGGAAGACGTATCGCTTTATGAGCGGCAGATTCCCTTCTCACTCATTCTCAAAGCCGTGGGTGTAGCGGTTGGCTCGCTGGTCACTGTCATTGTGATGACGACACTTGTTGCCCTGTCCGATCCAGAGATTAACTTTATTAGCATTTTGTTGGAGGTCGTCTCGGCTTTTGCCACGGTTGGTCTTTCAACGGGCATTACCGCCGGTCTTTCGACGTTTGGTAAGTTAATGATCATAGTAACGATGTACATCGGTCGGGTTGGCGTTTTGCTCCTGATGGGCGCAATTCTTGGCGACCCTAACCCTAGCGTGGTACGGTATCCAGAAGAAAATTTACTGGTGGGTTAACTCGTTGTGAAACCCGATCCTCCAAAAGCGGTGCATCGTTACGCTTCTTGATAGGCTAGAGAATCTGAGTTGCTACTTCTTGGTTGAGTCTTGGTGATGGATACCACTGACTATGTGAACAAAGCCTGTCGATGCAAACTGAGACAAGCTGCGATCGATTGCCATTGGTGTAGCGTTCGGCTCAGTCGCTACATCCGATCACTTCTGCCGAAAAGTACTGCGCCTGAGCATATACACAAAATTTGGAGCTAACCGCTCGGAGTTCGCCTGTGAACCTGACATTCTTGAGTTTTTTTCGTAGCTTGCAACCTGATCAAAGCAAGCACTATGCGGTAATTGGCTTAGGGCGCTTTGGACGAGCTGTTTGTCATACGTTGCATAATTTGGGTTACGAGGTAATGGGTGTTGATGCGGACGAAAAGCGCGTTGCCCAAGCGCTGACCGATCGCATTGCAGTGCAGGCTGTACAGTTGGATTCTACCGATCCGGCTGCCCTTCAGGAGGCTGGCATTTGCGAAATTGATACGGTGATTGTGGCGATCGGCAACTATGTCGAAGAAAGTGTGATTACCACACTCAATCTTAAAGAAGCTGGAGTTGCTCATGTCGTTGCAAAAGCCTCCTCCCAAATTCACGAAAAATTGCTGAAAAAGGTTGGGGCAGATCATGTCGTTTTCCCAGAACATGAGATGGGCTGTTCTTTAGCCCGTGCCCTTACTCGTCCTAGCATTTTAGAACGCTTTGAACTTGACCCAGACAACAGTATTGTTGAGATCTTGGTGCCTGAATCTTTTAATGGCAAAACAATCGCTGAACTTAAGCTTCGCTCTCACTATGGTCTAAACCTGCTTGCTGTGAGCCAGGACGACAAGTTTGAGATTAACCCTAATCCCAACACAACGTTGCATACGGGATCGGCTATGGTCGTAATTGGCTGCAACAAAAATATTGATCGACTACCGCTTTAAGCTGCCTTGAGCGATGGTTGACTGGAGATTTCTAACAAACAGAATACCCGCAGAGGAAGTAAAAAAGTTCGCGTTTAAAGACTAAGACTTAGGCAGTGATCTCCCCTCACCAACGGTAAATTTTCCCTTAGAAATCTCCCAAGGGATAGCTAAAAAGCACGGGACTGGCGGGATTCGAACCCTCGACCTACCGCTTAGGAGGCGGTGAACGATCCCTAGTATGAAAGGAATTAGAGCATTTCAGTTTTCTTTACACCCAATTTACACCCAAAATGTTTTTCAAGTTCTGCGAGCATAAGTAAAAATTCAGGGTAGTGCTAAACATGTAAGGATGGTGAAGCTCTAGCTTGAGCAGGGTACAGCGCTAGATGCTGAAATGTTATGGCTGCTAGGCTGCGAGCCAAATTAACCATGCCATTGACACGCCCCTGCTGCCCCAGTTGCCACTCAAAAAACGTGGTCAGAAACGGCAGAATCCATAACGGCAAGCAAAACCACAAAGGCAGCGACTGCGGTCGCCAGTGCGTCCAAGACCCACAAAAGAAGGTCATCGACGCGGGCACGAAACGCCTCATTGACAAGTTGCTGTGAGAGCAGATCCCGCTCGCCGGGATGGCGAGGGTCACCGCAGTTTCCGAACGATGGTTGCAGCAGTCTGTCAATGCCAAAGACGAGCAGGTGCCTCGCCAAGTCACGGTGAGCGCCAAAAAAAGGGGCGCTTGACCCTGGAAGGCGACGAGGCATGGTCGTTTGTCGGCAACCAAGGAAACAAGCAGTGGCTCTGGTTAGCGCTTGACCGTCGTACACGTGAGATTGTGGGGGTGCAGATTGGTAACCGTAGCCAGGAGGGTGCTCAAGCTCTATGGGAGTCTTTGCCAGCGGTCTATCGTCAGTGTACCCTCTGTTATACCGACTTTTGCAGGCCTACCGTGCGGTCTTACCGAGCCAACGGCACCGTTCTGTCGGCAAAGAAAGCGGGCAGACCAAGCACATTGAGCGCTTTCACTGTACGTTACGGCAACGCGTCTCACGCTGAGTGCGCAAAACCCTTTCGTTTGCTAAGAAACTGGAGCATCACACGGGGGCGATCTGGTTTTTCATGCACCACTACAAGGCATCCTTACCGCTTGAGCACTACCCTTTCTTGTAATAAGCGAAACTTAATAGTGCGCTGCTCCAACTCCTTAACTAGAGCCATTAGGTCTTTGAGCGATCGCCAGTCTCACTGAACCTACGGCTGGAAATGCTTTTTACGACCGAACCTCTGGCAGAGTTAAGGCAGGGGTTAGCAGGTGCATCACCTGATGATTTAGCTGACATTGAAGTAACATCCTCTGGCACAGGACTCCAATGGGAGAAGCTGAATGCAGACCTAGGTGGTTAGGCTTTACTCAACAGCGATGATGGCAATGCAGCATGAATAGCTACGATCGCTGACTAGGCACCGTCTCACACCAGTTAATGCTGTGCTGCCGCCTAGAAAGCACCAAAGGCTGGGTTTAAAGCCTCTAAGCGAGCGCAGATTTCATGAAAGAGAGGGCGCAGGGATGGCACTGGAGTCATACAGTCTTGCTGTAAGGTGCGCAGCCGCTCAATCATTGCTTGCCGTTCTGTTTGTGTGACATCCTCCACGGCGTAACGGTCTAACAGATCCTCTAGCAGACAGCCAAAAGCTCTGACTTCCAGCCGTGCCATTGCTTGACTAATCACTGGGTCAGTTGAATCGTAGAAAGAAGCGGCTCCAAAATCTCCTAGTAAGCTCGCTCCTGTTTCATCCACCAGAATATTATGAGCATAGAGATCGCCATGCATGATGCCGCGATCGTGGAGGTGTGCAGCAGCGGCAGCGATACCCTGAGCGATGCGCAAAATGGTCGCTAAAGCAAAAGCGGGCTTTGATGGATACGTATCGCGTGTGCAGGTATCCAGATCGGGGGGGGCACCGAGATTTTTGTAGTGAGGCGGGATGAAGGACAGCACCAGTCCAGCCTTCGCTTCAGGGTGATCGGTCAGCTTGCCCAGTACGCTCACCAGATGGTTGTGCGCTCCAGCCGCGAGACACGCCCGCATTTCATCCGCTGGCAACCCATCACTGGTGATTTCGCCCTTAAAGACTTTGATGGCAACGTCTTTGGTTTGTGGCTGCTTGGTTTGAGGATCATTTGCTTGCCAAATGCCCTTAGAGATAAGGCCAGAAGCCCCTTGCCCAAGCACTTCTCCTAGCTCTAAGTCCATCCAACTAATCTCTGGCAGCGATCGCTCAACCGAGGGTGCAGCTATGCAGCACGGGTTTCCCGCGTATGCCAGCCACGAGAGGCGCGGCAGCGTGAACAACCAGTCGGGCAATGCCGTGAGACAATTTGCCGCCAGTCGGATCAACTCTAGATTCAGGCAGGCAGCCATCGCATCGGGGAGCGATCGCAGCTTGTTTCCCGCCAACATGAGCTTTTGCAAATGGCTCAACCTGCCGATTGAGGCGGGTAGCTGCTCCAGCCGATTATCAGTGAGAATGAGCCAGCGGACGGTCGGTGGGAGGACATTAGCGCCAAACGACGTAATTTTATTCGACTTAAAACCAACCATTGAGAGTGCAGGACATTGCGACAGCACCGCTGGCATTTCTTCAAACTCATTGTTGTTGAAGAACACAATTTTAAGCTTCTTCAATTGCCCAAACGCCTCTGGCAAGCACTTAAAATGATTGTTTGATAGCTCCAGAACTTCCAAAGAATCTGCCAGAGCAAAAATTTCTGATGGAAATTGAGTTAACCCACAGGCAAGATTGAGTTTTTTAGTCCCCTCAAGCTGACCCGAGCGAAGCAAGTCAAGCGTTTCCATGTCTTGTTAAAAAATAAGGGACTTGGCTACAGATAAAAGGTATAAGGTGCTTAGGTTTTAGCTTTGCTCAACCCACGATCGCTGCAGGTTGAGCGGCGTCGAAACGAGCCGCTTGCTGCACGATGTCGTTTGCAGCTTACTGATGATTCTATAAAAGGAAACAGCAGTGTTGAAACACTAAGCGTTGAATCACGGCTAGCGTCAGACCTTAAACGAACAACGTGCTTAACGTCGGTAGTGCTCAAGCGGTAAGGATGCCTTGTAGTGGTGAATGAAAAACCCGATCGCCCCCATGTGATGCTCCCGTTGCTTAGCAAACGAAAGGGTTGCTGGTTGCTTGGCTCAGACTAATCATATTAGGGGTTTTAGCCTTTGGCTTAACCCAAACTCAGGTTAAGTAGGTTACGGCAATTTCTCCGCAATTAATGTGAGTTCGACGAACAGAAATTGCGGAGAAATTGCCATTTGCTGGGATCGCAGTCTCAAGCATCATCGGGTTTCTGTTTAAGAAAATCACTGAAGGCTTGTTCATTAAACGTATAAATCGGTGCCGTCATGCGTATCTGATCGAGCTGGTTGTAGACACTTGCCTGCATCTTCCGGCTATGATGCATCGCACAAGCCGCCGCTTCCTTCTCGGCTTCAGATGCACCCTCCGCATAAAGCTGCGTCACATACATCCGCCGCAACTCCTTGGGCGTCACGGGTACCGCCACCAATTTCTGAAAAAAGTAGCGCAAGCGGGCATAAAGCGCATTCTTGAGGAGAGGCTTGCCATTCCGCTGCACGAAAAAGAAAGGGTGCTCCGGCTGAAAGAGCGGACGGAACTCCGTTAACCAGCGCTGGATGTAGTCATAAAAGCAGGTGCCATCAGCAAACTCAGCGTTCAGCACTTTGCCCCAATACTCGCCATGCGCCGCGCCCGTCTTATAGTCCTCAGCTTGAAGATGAATATACCAGGCCGCTGATGGGTCTTCCCTATCCTCTATTGCCACAAAAAGGCCATCCTGAAAGTAACCCCACCGCAAAGTGCGATCAAGTTCCAGTTCGTAGAACGTGCGGGAGCGATCGGGCGGGATGACCATGAAGAAGCCCAGCGACAGAAACTGTTGATAACTCATGCCAATACCCTTTGCCCGACGCGGCTGCACCCGATAGCCGTCCTGCTTGCTGGCATCCTTGGCATACCGGACATCCAGATCAGCTAGGCGCTTCAACTCAAACAAAACGGTCAACGCTTGCTCCCAAGCAACACTTTTACGCTCGTAGGGCACCTGAGCCGGTTCGCCTTGACGTGCACGTTTTAAGTCGGCTGCCAACTGCCGGAGTTGCTGAATCACCGGGATATCTTCGTAATAATCGTAGAGAATGGCGTTTGTCTGCGAGTCATACAAGAATTTAGCAACGCGAGTTACCGTTTTGATGATTTCCACATACGTGCCGAGCGCACCGTCAACAAAGTTTAGGTAGCGCTCTATAAGCTTGATGGTCTTTCTACCCTCCTGCTCAGCGGACTCCATCGCCATCGCCTTGGCAGCAGCATACGCTAAGGGGTCAGGCTCTCCGCTGGTATGAGTGAAGTCAGCGAGTCTCTGCTTTAGTGGCACAACTGTCACCAAAGTCTCCAAGCAAAGCTCATTCAGTGGCACACCTTCATACCGGTGTAACCAACCCAAACATTGCAGCAAGAGTGTTTTGCTAATTTGCAACGGGTATGGGCGCAGCTTAAGCTGCGCCTGTGCAAATTGATCAAACGCATCTAACTGCTGTTGCAGTTTAGGACTGATGATATCTCCCAATACTGCCCCTAGCGCATAAGCTGCCTTTTGCTGGCGACCCGTGACCTTGCTGCGAACCTTGAGGCCCTTGCCATTGGGGTGCTTAAACTGATGTACTGATATAGTTTCTGAAGCTGGTTGCACTGGGTCACTGAAAGACGCATCAGGCATCCAATCTTGCTCACGACACCACTCCAAAAAGCGCTTGAGGTAAGACCGGTAGACGGCACGGCTATGCTTGCCAACATCCAAGCGCTCAAACACCGTCAATTGAGTGTCTAAAGCGTTTTGCAACTGCACGAGTGATACGTCAGCTAGAAAACGCAGCGCAGTCTGCCTATCTTGAGCGGTCATTTTGCACCCAGATGGATCAGTGCCATTCCAGGCGGGCACCACAAAGCGTAAGAGAGCGGTTTTAACCCCAGCAAACTCAGATGGCTTGGTTTGCAACTGGTAAGCACACAGCGCTTCGGCGGCATTCGTCGGCATCAACATGGCAACTCCTAAGGTCTCGTAGTGGAAGCGGCTTGTGTCATCAAACGTTGATTAAATGCGTGTATGGGTTCCTGCTTGTCGAGCAACTGCTGGCGATCGTAGATCTCATTTTGCATCGCACGACTGTGGTGCATCGCACAGGCAGCAGCGTCTAGTACCGCCTCATTCGCTTGCTTGTGACGTAAGTAGGTCACATACATTGGTCTCAGTTCTTTGGGCGTTACTGGTACACCGGTCAGTCGGAAAAAGCATTGACGAAAGCTTTGATTCATACCGTTTCTCGAAAGCGGCTCGCCGTTGCGCTTGACCAAGAGCCGGTGATGATTGGGCTGAAAAAGGGGACGGTAAATCGTGACCCAGCGATCGAGGTAATCGTAGAAGTATGTGCCATCGCCGAAGTCCGTATTTGGTAACTCTCCCCAGTAAGTTTGATAAGCGTCCCCTGTTTTGTAATCTTGCGGTTGTAGATGAAGCCACCAGCGAGCCGCAGACGGCGTTTGCGTCCGTTCTGGAGGCAAAATGACCCCGCCCTGTAAACAGCCCCAGACTAGGGTACGCCCTAGCTCCAGTTCACGGATAGTGCGAGCGCGATCGGGTGGTATCAGCACAAATAAGGCCGCTAGCAAAAAACGCAGATAGCTTCTAGCAATGCCTGTCTCTTTGCGAGGAGACGCTGCAATCCCGCCTGTCCGCCTCGGTGCGACTTGATACAGCACCACCGTATCGGCTTCCTGTTTCAGTTGCAGCACCACTTCATAGCACCGTTCCCAAGGTACGCTCTTGACCTCAAAGGGAATGCGCGGCGCGACTTTTCCCTCACATTGACGGAGCGATCGCGTCAGCTTGCGAGTAAGCAGAATCATCGGCACATCCTGGTACTGCTTGGGATCGCTGGTTTGCTCGGAGTACAGGTACTTGGCCGTATTAATGCAGGCTTGCAGGACTTTGAGTTTTGCACTCAATGACCCATTCAGGAAATCCAAATACTGCCGAAGGCGGTGGTCTGTCTGTTGCGCCGGCTGCATCGCCCCTTCTGCTGCCAAAATGGTCTCGATCGCGAACTTATTGTGGTCAGGGCTGCCATCCTCCTTGAAGCAGTCTGCCATCCGCGCTTTCAACTTGACCACTGGCACGATCGACTCTAAGCAAAGCTCATCCAGCGGCACCCCTTGATACCGATGGAACCATCCCAAAAGCTGTAACAAGCGTTCACGATAGTTCTCCCTCGTTGAGGGCCGCAGCCCCAGCGTCTGCTGCATGAACTGGAAGAGGCGATCGAGTTGGTGTGCTAAGCGCGTATTGATGACATCACCCGCTACAGTACCGAGCGCATAGTTAACCTTCTTCGGCACACCACTCAATTTAAGGTCTTTCGCTAGTGGTTTATGCACGCCTTTAGGACTCTGAAATCTGTTGAGTTGCACGGCAACTTTGGCTGGCACTTGACTGGCAATTTCGTTGGGCAGACTCCGAGTTGTTGCTTCATCAAACCAACCCTGCTCCTCGCACCAGCTCAGAAACTTCCTTAAGTAAGACTTAAAAACGCGACGATTGCTTTCAGAAACTGCCATCTTCTCAAAGACTTCAGCCTGCACTTGCAACGCACCTTGAAGCTGTTGCAATGAAATTGTTTCTAAAAAATGTAGAGCTTTCGCCATTACTTGCGACGATGAACGTTTTTCTAGAGGATAACGCTTGCTCCAACCAGGCACCGTAAAACGTAGTAAAGCTGTCTTAATTTTGGCATATTCAGACTCTTGAGCATGAGCCTGAAAAGCAGAAAATGCTTCGGCTGCATTGGCTGGGTTTGACATTATAAATAGCCCCTTCTTCCTGCTAACAAAATGAGTTCATGTGCCAGTCATCAACACAAACAAAAGATAAGTCTGCTTTATGATTCAAAGATTTGCTTTCTTTAGCTAATTATAACATTTTATACAGTACATTTGTTCTTCCGTGGCGACCCGATACCTTTGAACAGTTCATTAAGCGGGTCATTCGCTACGGCAACCAAAATGAGACGGTGCGGATTTATACCTATGGCACGACTGGGGTGAAGGGCAGTACAGGCTTTGACCCATTCATCCTGGGGCACCTCAAGCGCAAGCACAAAATGCGAACCTCGTTGCTCTCCAAAGATATGAGCGTGCGACGGCTGGAAGAAGAAACCGAGTTGCCCGCTTTCTCCTATGCCCAGCTCGAAGCGCTGCTGACTGGCGATGACCGCATTATGGAGCTGTGCAAGTTTGAGACTGACCTGGAAGTCAAGCGGCAACTGCTGCGAGCGGCAGAACAGGATGTGTACCGGATGAAGCACGATCGCTGGGGCGGTCAGGGTACGCCGTGGCTGGAGGCTGAGATTGAGCATCTCAATCGGCGGTTGCAATACCTGACACCGGACACCGAGCTAGCCTTACAGCACATTGAGCAGGGGCTAACGGCAGAGAACTTCCTGGCGACGATTCAAGACCAGGCACTGACCAACCCGCTAGACGCTGCCAAAGCGTTTGCTGAACTAGCAGAGCAACTGCTTGCCAGCAACTACTTCGACCAATGGGTGAACGTTGGTGCCTATGGCGGGTTTGACATTTGCTTGTCTGCCAGTCCCGGACGGCAAGTGTTCATGGAACTGCGTGGGAAAGCACATAACTGGCGCGTGCGCTTTACTCAGAATCCGTACACCTTCGCCAACGATCGCCGCTTGCAGGCTGCCTACGATGGCATTCTGGATAAGCAGCATGAAATCCAGCGAGACATCGAACGCAATACGCAACGGCTAGCTGGTATGAGGCAGAACCTGAAGACGCAGGAAGAACAGATGATTACCATGCGTCAGGAGATTCAAGCTTTAGAATTGGGCATAGCCAACCTGCGGCAAGTACTGAGTTATACAGCACCGTAAATTACAAAGCTTAACAGTGAATCTACTGAGCCATACCAATTCAAATCCTGGCTTCAACCCATAATGTTATATAAACCTGCTTATACAGCTATATAACAGTGACATTTCTACAGTTCATGCGTATTAAAGGCACTTAAGCTAAACTTATAACCTTAGCTATTTTGAAGTGTTTGCTATTTTCTACTAGCTCAGTTTTCTATAATGAATAGACAATTTAGTGAGCTATAAAAAGGTCAATCAGATATTCAGTTTATGCACATAAACTGAATGCCTATCAGAAGGGCTAAGTTCAATTTAAGGAAGGATAAAACTGTGCCAAGAGGAAGAAAGGTTAGTCACAAAGGGAAAGCTTGCCGTCGTGGTGTACCGGTTTATTATGACGAATTGAAGCAAAGGATTAGCTTGACTCTCACGCCATCAGCCATTAGTCACTTAGAAAAGCTGTCTACCCAAGAAGGGTTCAGTTGTTCTGAATTTATCGAACGGTTGCTAAGAAAGTGTTTGTAAATGCTGGTTAAGCAGGTTTCAAGTTCCTCGTTCGTCGGTTGTTTGTTAACCGCCTCAGCATCAACCGAATCATGACCACATAAACCATGCCTTCATGATTTTCAGG
>NZ_JACJOZ010000057.1:0-17118 GCF_014695795.1 Phormidium sp. FACHB-592 | reverse complement strand
GATCAGCTAAACTTTCTTTCACGTCAATTGAGGTCACACCCGCCATCAGTAGAAGGCTTGAAACAGCTCTCTCAGTCTAGTTCATCTGCCCTGTATCTCATTTAAGTTGGTATGACATGGATCAGAATCTCTTCATACAAGGCTTGAACTTCAGCCGGGTGTTGTTTCAGATACTGAGCATACTCTTCTAAGCTTTCGAGCTTGTACAACAGCAGCCGACGCTGTATGCGGCGCGCGATCGTCGTGGGCTTGTAAAGCGTGAAGTCAATGCCGGTCGTGGTTCGCAACAGCGCCAGAATGGTTTCCAGGGCATTGCCGGGTTGGGGCAACTCCTGCACAATCTGGCTCTGAATCAGCTCTGAACGTTGTAAAACGAGACTACGACTGAGTTTTGTCAGTTCTGTGGCAATGGCGTGCGGCGGCAGCACAAAATCCACGCTGCCAGTCGCCACAGCGGTATTCGGCATACTGTCAAATCTGGCGGTTGCTTCACATTGAGCAAATGTCACACCGCCTGCTTCCTTAATCGCTTTAATCCCCTGTGCCCCGTCTCCATCCATGCCCGATAGAACCACTGCGATCGCTTTGTTTCCCCGATCTACTGCTAAGGAGTCAAAAAATACATCTCCAGGTACATAGCGACCCTGAATTTTCTGGCGTGGCGCGAGATGAAAGATGCCATCTACCAGCGTCATCTGAGTATTAGGCGGAATCACATAGATCTGACTTGGTTCAACCACCATCTGGTCTTGCACCTGATGCACGGGCATTTCGGTAACTTTGCCTAAGATTTCGGACAGCAGACTTTCGTGATCGGGAGAGAGATGTTGAATCAATACAAATGCCACGCCTGTATCCGTCGGCAAGTGACGAATCAGTTCTGTGAATGCCTCCAGTCCCCCGGCAGAAGCAACGATCCCTACCACTGGAAAAGGAGCATCGGTTTTAGCGAGAGGCCCTATTTCCATGAGTTCAGAAGCGTTGACTTCAGGTGAATTTTCGGGGGGGGAAGTCATAAAAAATACATGCACTACTGACGATTCGAGAATTAAGAATTGGGGAACTAGAAATTTTTCGGAAAATACTGTTTCAGCAAACGGTGAGCCATTTCGCGGTCTGCTTCGCTGCCAGACTGACTCATTTCGATTGCCAAGGCGTTCAGTTGCTGCAAGGCTAAGGGCATTGGCTTAGCGCGATCGTTCTCCCAACGGTTTACCGTTACTAATGTCACACCAAGTCTGGCGGCAAACTGCTCTTGAGTCAGCCCACACAGTACTCTCAATTCACGGACAAGCTGATTTAGATCAGCGAACGGGGGGTTAGCTTTAGGCATTGTCAACGACATAAATTACCCTCGTCCAAACATTAACAAATGATGCGTCATCCGTTAATGTTTAGCACGTCAAAAAACTAAGGCAAATCTACCTTTGGGTATTTCTTATCTACTAAAGCTTGTCAAAGCCTACCTATTGCCTTTGCATAGTAGCGGAGAAGAAATGATCGCTAAGGATCAGCTATCCCATTTCGATCGCTGAGCTAGTTACACGGACAAGGCTATATCAACGTAAAACCAAGCTTTTATAGCATCGACTGTCTCCAAAATGGTTAAACGTGGAACAGTTCGAACCATTATGCACTTAATAAACTAATGCCTGAAAGTTTTATTTCATGAGCTTTTCAGCCTTAGCGACCAAATCTCCACTGCTATACAAAGGCGGGGTAGGCGTAAGGCTGACTTCTGTCGCTCATTTAACCTAAATTGCTCAGACCATGCCTTTCAAAAAGGAGTGGATGTCAGTATTATACTAAGCAGCATAGATCGCTCGATTTACCGTAGTTTGCAAAATGCGACTTACAACTGTTTTGATTTGCATTCACCACACTCTCACACCGTTCGGCTGAGCACTCACGTCAAAGCCCTATACCTGTTTCATAGAACTGTGGCTACTTAATGAGTAAACGCTGTAGCATTCGCTCCATCAAATGTCGTAACCCTTCACTCTCACTAAACGATGCCCTATGACTGAGCCCTATCGTTTTGAAACCTTGCAAGTACATGCTGGGCAGGAACCTGCTCCTGGCACGAATGCCCGTGCTGTCCCCATTTACCAAACGACATCCTTCACGTTTGATAGTGCTGATCACGGTGCCAACCTGTTTGCCCTGAAAGAGTTTGGCAACATCTACACGCGAATTATGAATCCGACGACAGATGTGTTTGAGAAACGGGTAGCGGCGCTGGAAGGCGGCGTGGCGGCACTGGCAACGAGCAGTGGGCAAGCAGCGCAACTGCTGGCAATCACTAACATTGCCCAAGCAGGTGACAATATTGTGTCTACCAGCTACCTCTATGGCGGCACCTACAACCAGTTCAAGGTGACGTTTCCCCGATTAGGCATTCAGGTCAAGTTTGTGGATGGGGACAACGCGGAAGATTTTCGGCAGGCGATCGACGACCGTACCAAAGCTCTGTTTGTGGAAACAATCGGCAACCCCCAATTCAACGTGCCTGATTTTGCTGCGCTGGCACACATTGCCCATGAGAACGGTATTCCCTTAATTGTAGATAACACGTTTGGCGCAGCAGGCTATCTGGCGCGACCCATTGATCATGGGGCTGATGTTGTGGTGCAGTCTGCAACCAAATGGATTGGTGGACATGGAACATCGATCGGCGGTGTGATTGTCGATTCTGGTAAGTTTGACTGGGGCAGTGGTAAGTTTCCTGTCTTTACTGATCCAGCACCAGGCTATCACGGGCTAATTTTCAATGATGTGTTTGGCGCTCAGGGACCCTTTGGCAATATTGCGTTTATCATTCGCGCCAGGGTGGAAGGGCTACGCGATTTAGGACCCGCCTTGAGTCCGTTTAACGCGTTTCTCTTCCTGCAAGGGTTAGAAACGCTTTCCCTGCGAGTCCAGCGCCATGTGGATAATGCGCTGTCACTGGCAAAATGGCTCCAGCAACAGCCTCAGGTGGAATGGGTAAATTACCTCGGCTTGCCTGACCACCCGTATCATGAGCGTGCCAAAAAATATTTGCACCATGGCTTTGGCGGTGTACTGAATTTTGGTATTAAGGGTGGATTAGCCGCAGGCAAAGCGTTTATTGACCACGTTAAACTTGCTAGCCATCTGGCAAATATGGGTGATGCCAAAACATTAGTCATTCATCCGGCTTCCACCACACATCAGCAGTTGAACGATACAGAGCAAGTTTCAGCAGGCGTCACTCCGGAGTTGGTGCGGGTATCAGTGGGTATTGAGCATATTGACGACATCAAAGCTGATTTTGAGCAGGCGTTTCACCACGTATGAGCGATCGCCCCTTTGTCTCACCGCAAACGCAGTACTATACGCTCACAGAGCCGTTTTGCTTAGAATCGGGCGTGGTGTTGATGGCTGTGCAAATTGCCTACCGCACGTGGGGACAGTTGAACGCGAAGCGGGATAATGCCATTCTGGTTTGTCATGCTCTCACCGGGGGAGCGGATGCCGATGATTGGTGGGCACCGCTTTTTGGCGCTGATCAAACCTTTGATCCACAAACTGATTTTATTCTGTGCAGCAATGTTTTGGGCAGTTGCTACGGCACAACGGGAGCAACAAGCTTTAACCCTGCTACGGACAAGCCCTATGGTGCCGCTTTTCCATCGATTACCATCCGTGACATGGTACAGTTGCAGGCAGTTTTGCTGCAGGCGCTGTCAGTCAATCAAATTAAGTTTGTCATCGGTGGCTCAATGGGTGGGATGCAGGCATTGGAATGGGCATTGCTTTACCCTGATTGGGTTAAGGCGATCGCGCTCATTGGGGTTTCTGGCAAACATTCTGCCTGGTGCATTGGTATTAGCGAAGCACAGCGACAGGCGATCTATGCCGATCCTAACTGGCAAGGGGGGCGTTATTTGCCAGATCAGGCACCGAACGCTGGATTGGCGGCAGCACGCATGATGGCAATGCTGACCTATCGTTCGTGGGCAAGCTTTGAGGCGAAGTTTAGCCGTCAGCAGCAGGATGACAGCTTCGATCGCCCTTATAAGATCGTGCACTATTTGCGCCATCAGGGGCAAAAGCTTGTGGAACGCTTTGATGCCAACACTTACATCACCTTAACCCACGCGATGGATACGCATGATGTAGCTCGTGGTCGGGGCGACTATACAACCGTTCTCAGTCGGGTTCAGCAGCCTGCCTTGGTAGTGGCGATCGACTCAGATATGTTGTATCCACCGGTGGAACAACAAGCACTGGCAACCCATCTGCCCAATGCTCAGTTTACCTGGCTCCATTCTCCACATGGTCACGATGCCTTTTTGATTGACATGGAAGCTTTGAACCAACTCATCATCAACTTTCGGCATCAGATTGAAGCAGGCAACAATGCGGCTGAGTCAACTGCGTGTTCCGTTTAATGGCTAGATGTCTAATGAGTTAAGGCGACTTAACCCGTTAAATACAGGCTCTTGCTTAGGACTAGTTGTTTTTGCTCATTGCGATCGTATTAATGTGCTCTAAACTCTGATTTTCTGCCTGTTCATGCCTCCTCCACAAGCGCGATCATCGGTGCTGGCTTTAGTGGTTCTCTAGTCGCGGCGCATCGGCTGAAAACTGCCAATCGTTCCCTGTTAGTCAAGCTATTGAGCGCCGTCATGACATTGGTAGGGGCATCGCTTGCAGCACCGACACCAGCAGCCATTGGCTGAATATTTCCGCTAATCTGCGTTATGCCTAGTCAGCCGAGGTACTGGCAGATCTGGAGCCTGATGCATCCATACACACCTTTGCAGTAGATGCCAATGGTTTCCGGGGTTTAGTGATAGACAAGAAGATGCTAATTATCACAGCTTGTGGCAGCGATTTTAGTTCAGGCTCCGCGCTTGCATCCTTCGATTTTCAAGAGACATTTTTGAGAACCATGTTCAATTTCATTGGCATCATAGAGATTCAATTCATCCACGCAAAAGGACTTCGATCCGATCGTCGAGAGGACTCTCTAGCGGAAGCAAGAGACGCAATTCAAACCTTGGCTTCAAGCTGGTAAAGCAAAACTGTTGTCCGTCAGCCGTGACTGTGTGGTCTTACGACTAAACAGCTCTTTTTGCTAAAGAACAGATAATGTTTTCTTTAATCATCAGCAAACGAGAGGTTTGAAGCAGGAGGTCTTTCAGCTTTGCTTGATTCATTGTTGCTAATTCTTTTTCAATTACTTGCATCTGGAACTGCTGCTCCAGGGTTAGTTCAAAATCTACATTAGATAGCATAGTTTTCCTAGAAAAAGAGCGACACTGCGTTGCAGCCAATCAAATTCACACTTTTCATTCAAAGGTTAACATGCTTAATTCAGATCACCTATGACGTAAGATACATGCTTGCAGTACATGGTATACAAATTCATTGAACGGAATTATTCGACTTGATGAAAAGACCATGATGAGACTCATAGCACTTCTTGACGCAATTCTGGAAACACCTTAGCAACCTTGCTCAATACATAATCGCCATACGTCCCACGGAACTCGTGCACACTGGCATTATCCCAGCGCTGTTCTTTTGCCTCTTCAACCAGCACTCCTTTCAGGTTGATCGGGTGTAGCGCCGCATCAAAGTTGGGATCGAAAAAGAAGGGAAAAGAGAGGCGATTGCGTCCTGACACATTTTTCACTCGATGTGGTGTGGAGCGGTAAAATCCACCTGTCAGGCGATCGAGCATATCGCCAATGTTGCAAACAAAGGCATTGTGAATCGGCGGTGTATCAATCCAACCAGATTTTGCTTTCACCTGCAACCCGCCCAAAGCATCCTGCTTTAGTATGGTGAGCAACCCATAGTCAGTATGTTCGCCTACACCCCAAGAAGGTGCTTCAGGACTGCTTTCTGGTGGATAGTTGAAAATACGAAACAGGATGAGGGGATCAGTTGTATAGCGATCGCGGAAATAAGAGGCTTCTAAGCCAAGACTAAGAGCAATACCAGCCATCAACGTATGACCGAGTTGGGTCATCACTGCCAGATATTCCAATACAGTTTCACGAAACTGGGGAAGGTCGGGAAAAAGATTGGCTCCATGCATGGGCACATTAGCTTGAACAGACGGATGTGCAACATCTAATTCGGTGCCAAAATAAAGCCCTTCCTTTAAATCTGGCTGACCAGATGTAAGTTCACCACCTACCGGAAAGTAGCCGCGCCAGGCACGTCCGCCCAGTGCCATCCGAATTTGTAGTTTTTTCTCTAATGATTGATCAAAAAATTGACGGCTAAGTTGTTCTAAGCGGTGTTGCAACGCTTCATCGATACCATGACCAACGACATAGAAAAAGCCAGTTTCACAGCACGCGTGTCGAATGTGGTGTGCGATCGCGGTCGTTGCCTGACCTGCTACCAGCGCGCTCACATCAATAACGGGAATTTGAACGCTACTTACTGTTTCTTGAGTTGCCATACCCGTTGCTCCAAAGCAAGAGGGTTACGAATCTACCCAACAATCATGGCATGATTGAACCCGAAATGACGGCAAACAACAGTATTCAAATGCGATCGAGGGCTGGCATAGACAGTCAAGGGCTTCCAAACTATTGACTGCAATCTATAAATCTCCCTGAACGGCGCGGGCAATACTACAGGTATGAGACAGAATGCGTGACATGGCATTAACCATTTCTAGATGAATGGCACTGGCATCAAGATTCGTTGGTGCGCTAGAGCTGAGTTGCTGCAAGTGCCGTAGATGCATTTCCCGCTTAATCTGGTTAAGGTACTGTCGATGGATAATGGTTTCTTCCGCAAGTTCAGAGTCTTGAGCTGCCAATCCTGCCAGAACTTGTTGCAGTAGTCCCAAAACTTCTCGATGGTACGCTACCATATCTTCCCACTCGGGCTGTAAAAAGATAATCTGCTTGCGGTGTTTACGACGAGCCAACCGCATGAGTTGACGATCGATAATATCGCCGATTGCCTCCAATTCAGTGCTGATATGCAAAAGCGATAGTTCACGTTGCGTCTGCTCTTCATTCAGTGTCTCAGCATTCAATTGCATCAAGTAGTGCTTAATTGCCGACTCCAAATCATCCAACTGATCATCCAATGTCCCAATCCGTTTGGGTAAATCTTTAGTTCCTTCCTCAAAAGCTTGAATGCTAAGTTGCAGCATCTCGGTAGCTAGATCTGCCATGCGAAGCACTTCTCGCATAGCTTGCCCCAACGCGACCGCAGGTAAGGTTAGGGCATCGGGGTCTAGATAATGTAAGGTTCGCTTCTTCGATCGCTCTGGCTCGGTAACAACCGCGTTGCCAAGTCTGCCAATTGACCAGCAAACGGTAGAAAGAGCATTGCCAGCAGCAGATTGAAGCCCAGATGGGCGATCGCAACTTGAGCCGCTGGGTTAGGCAAGAAATGCGTTAAGAGCGTTGCTAACGGCTTGAGCAAGCTCATGACCACGGCAACACCCGCTAAGCGAGTGCCCGTATAGATCAATCCCAGGCGACATCCTGCCAGATTGCCCTGGTTGAGAGCAGAGAGTAGTGGGGTCAACGTTGTGCCAATATTGGCACCAAGGGTTACGACCAACGCAGCCGTTAACGGCAATGCGCCACCAGCAGTCAACACGATTACAATCCCGATCGCCACAATGCTGGAGACAAATACTGCCGCCAGTAAAACTCCCAATAACAGTAAAACTAGTGGTGACTGAGCCAGGGTTTGCATGATGGCATTGGTAATGGCGCTATCGGCGATCGGTGTGCTGCTAGCATCAATCATTGCTAGCCCGACCAGCACTAAACCAAAGCTAAATACGCCTCGTCCTACCTCTTGCAGTTTCGTTCGTCGAGTGATGACCGCGACCGTGGCGGCTAACCCCAGCAACTCCAAAGCGTAATCGGTGAAATGAAACGCCAGCAATTGCACCACTAGCGTTGAGCCAACGGCTGCACCTAAGAGCATCACGATCGCCGCCGTTAGCGGAATTAACTGGGTATTTACCAGCCCAATCATGACGGAAGCCGTTGCTGTGGAGCTTTGAGTCAGCATTGTTACCGCAATTCCTGTACCAAAAGCAGCCAACGGGCGATTTCCTAAAGCCATCATGACTAACCGTAGCCGTGCACCACAGACCCGCTCCATTGCCTCTGTTACCAGTTTGACTCCGTATAAGAGCAGCATGGAGCCACCGACCAGCAAGATCAACAAATGAGTTGGATCATGGGTCTTGAGCATCAGCACACCTCCCCTAACGCAATCAGAAAGCGCGGTAATTCGATTGAGCTACCGTTCATTAAGGATAGGTTGAAATAAGGTTAATGAAAAGTGAACCAATGCAGTAGCTCAGACAGGTTATACCATTTCCCTAAACTGTCGATGTAATCCTTGATCGGCGATCAGCGGTCAGCAGCAACGAATCTGTAGGGCTATTTAGGAGCATTGGTATTACTGGTTGGGTAAGCTCAGTTCCATGGACATGAGTGTAGGGGTATAGGGTGTGAGGTGTAGTGAATGCAATTAAAGACCAAAAAAATCAGGAGCAATGAGGAATGCTTGCTCCTGAATGCTTAGTTTGCCATTAACTCAAGCCGTGATCGCTCTTTAAAGTCCTGCTGAGGCACTGAGCGGTACGGGTTCTGATCAGCTTTGATTGAGGCGTTGACTGCGGCTCTAGCCAAGCGGTCAGTCGTCTCAGCAAGAAACCTGTTTTTTAAGCGCCTTGGAGCGTCAGTATGAATTTACAAAACCTGAAGTGGACAAAGAATATTGTGCCGCAGAACAAGGAACCCTGGGCATACTAACCGTTTGGCAAAGGTCACTTGTTCAAGTTGGTGTGGCGAGACAATGAAGGCAATGCCAACAGACCAGTGAGAGAAGACCTGCTGCTACTAAGACAACGCGGCTACGTCACTCATTTAGTCAGAGTCCTAGACTACAAGTCAGAAAACGATGCGTGGCGTCGTGACTTCAATTTTTACCGGATTGTGGAAGTCCTGTGGGGCATTAGTGACTGGATCAACCCAGCCACTGCCTTTAGAGCCAGTAAGGTCTTTAACTACTCTACTGTGCTGAACTATGAAGGTGACAACGCCACGTACCTGACAGACCTGTCAACTTTCAAAGCACACTGGCAAGGGGACGACGGGCTGAGGAACTTTCAGGCGTATATACATACTTACCTTAACCTAGCTTAAGCAGCGCTAGTGCTAAAGCAACGCACCAGTGAAGCAGTGTGATGAAGCGTCAATAGTAGTCAGCATAAGCTCCTCCAGGGGGTGGAAAGCGTACAGCAAAATTTTCTGTTGCAAGAGATGCCCGTTTTCTGACTTGACTAAGGAAAGATGTAAGCACCCCTTGGGTCGCACTAAGCTCGAAGAGTGGACTTTCGAGTCCAAGCAAGATGCTTAATGACCGCTGACCCTTATGCGCTCAACAACTGTAGAAGTCAGCCTTCCTGACACGAAGCCGATAGTTGCGCAAAAAGCCCCTGTTCGTACAGGGGCTTTATCGTGAATCAAGGCTAGTCGCTTACTTCAATGCTTAGTAAGAAGCGCTTCGACGGGTCACGGCATAGTAGATGAATAGCGTGACAATCGCGCCCAACACAGCGACCAAGATGCCGCTCAAGCTCAGTCCGGCTGAGGTCAACGCCAACGTGCCAGTCGTCAAAAAACTGAAGAGACTACCACCAACAAAAGCACCGACAATACCCAAAATCATAGTGCCTAGGATGCCGCCACCCTGATGACCAGGAAAAAGCGCCTTCGCAATCGCGCCCGCAATCAGACCTAAAACGATCCAAGCCAAGATATTCATATTGTTGTCTCCTGTTAAAGAACGTGCCGAAAAACGTTTGTGATGTTCTTAAGTTAACAGGCGCAACTGCTGGCTTGTCCCCGCCTCTAGCAAGAACCTGAGTGAGGCGGAAGGAAGAGAAAAGCAAAGCTACCACTCTGCCTTATCACCAAAGAGAACCCGCAAGGGATGACCGTTTCTCTTTAAAGAGAGAGCCCCTCGCTTGTTGCGTTTGCCCGATAGCTAAGTACACCATGTCACACTTGGTGGGATTATCCTACCGGCTTGGGTATTCTGAACTGATTGAGTCACGCTTACCTTTGCTTATGACCAGCATTCTGCACCACGTGCGCGCTCGCTTGGTTCTGCTCTTGCTTGGGGTACTCGTTGCCAGTGCGACGCTGCTCTTCCATAGCAGTCCTGGTAGCACGATGGCTTCTCACTATGACATCACTGGCAAAGCGCTGTTTAACCAGCTAGCGTTCTATCCAGTCAAGCAAACGCTACCAACGGATCTCTACCGCCCCGTGGCTCCTTGGATGGGACGACTCATTTTGCCTAAGCCACAAGAGCAACGTGGTACCGATTGGGTGTGGATGGAGGTCACTGAGGCGCCGCCCAACGCCACTGCTTTGATTGGCAAGCAGGTGCGGTTGACATGGAGCCAAAAGCGCTCACTCCAGCGAGATGTGGTAACGGTCACACGGGATGTGAACTTTTCGCCACTGATAGCAACACTCCGCCGTACAAAAGCCGATCTTTTCGCTGATCGCTTAAATGGGCGCGCCCAAGTGGGACCGCTGCAGGCGATCGCTGGAGCCAGACCCAAGGATGATGTCACGGTATCACTTGCAGCAGCAACCTTAAGCCAGCAGCCAAATGGTCAACCCGTTTTACAAATTGAGCAAGCACCGCTGTTAGACACTGGCAGATATGTTGCCCTCGTGCAGTTTTTAGGTCCGGTGGCAAATGCACCGCCGCAATTTATGCCTAAAGCGTGTCCAGGTGAACCGCCTTGCCCCAGTGAACTCTTGCGGGTGCAACACTACAATTCAGCCACCAGACAGTTTGACGGCGTGCAAGCAGTGGTTCGCATGCCGCAACAGCCAATTGATGGCAATGGGGTCTATGCCTCTACCCCACGAGCTCTGGAAAAATCCCCAGCCGGAGCGGCAGGCTGGTACCTGTACGGTGCCCAAGATCAAACGGGGCTGTTTACCGTGCAAGCCATCAAACCACGATCACTGTTTCAACTGCAACCACAGCAAGTTTTGCTCGATCAAGGTCAGGGCCTAGACTACATTCATGAGCAAAACTGGCGCAACACGCAGCAACGCAAGGGCACACTGCAAACGGTTTTAATTGATCCCCAAGCACAGACCGCAGCAACGGCAATTGACCAATGGCAAGAGGGCGATCGCGCGCTAGTTATGCATCTCTTTGGCGGCAGGGGCGGCAGGAGTGGGGAAGGTGCTGCTGTGGGCACTGTTACCGGCCATTTTGCCTACGGGTTAGCAACAGTGATTCGCGATCCGTTTACTAACGAGTTGCAGCTAGAGGTGCGCTATCAACAGATCTACGCCAACAACATTGAAGGCGTCATTTCAGGGGAGCATTCCTGGACGAATTACATGGGCAACCTCCAACGGGGATGGCTCGGTACCCGTCCGGTTGCTGATGTCATTGTGAAACTGGATACGATCGGGCAGGATTATGACTTTGGCGGCTACACGCTTTCACCCTTCTCCGAACTGACTCGTCAGTTGCGGATCATTGCCGCTCGCTATCGCACTGGCGATGGCACGGGTATTGCCAGTGTTACAGCGGCAACTTCCTGTGTGCAAGATTCCAACCAAGCCCTATTTGCAACGATTCAAGTCATGCGGCAGCAGGTTGAATCCAGTCCAGAAATGCAACGCTGGTGGTCCTCCCATCCTCATGATCCTACCGTTAAACGCTTTGAACGGCTGATTGCGCTGGGGAATGATCTGCAACGAGAGCTCACCCCCTTTGGACTGGTGCGACAAGACTGGCAAGCGAATGCCCATGTTCTATCTGGTACTGAGATTCAGCCAGGTGCTTTTGTCCGTGCAGCGGATGGACCGGCGAATGTTCTTACTGCTCTGCAAAGCTGGAGAACGATTCTGCCACGCCAAGCACAAGATGAACTGAGTCTGCAATTCCTGCGGCACGGTGCAAAACTGTGGTTTTTGCGCTCTAACCAGGTTGGTGGCGACAACCCCGATATTCTGCCCATCGCTCCAACGCAAGTCTTTGGCTTGTGGACACTGCCTGGAACGAGGGTGGCACTCGGCACTATTCTGTTCACCCGAATTTTGAGTGCGGTGAGCTTGCCAACGTGGTCGGACTGGAACGTTGCGTTTTGGCTGTTGCTCCTTTATGGGGCGATCGCTCTACCGCTTGGCTTCTCTCAACGTTTTTTGCGCTACAAACCCTGGCACGCTTCTGGACGGGACTACTTGCAGTTAACAGTGCGCTTATTTTTCCTGCCTGCGCTTTTGGAAGAGTTCCTTTTTCGTGTCTTGTTGCTGCCCTCTCCTCGGGCTGGAGTGACGGCGCTGATGTGGCTGCTTTGGGCCGTCTTCAGTCTCCTTTTGTTCATCGCTTACCATCCATTGAACGCCAAAACATTTTACAAAGTTGGTAATCCGACCTTCTTCAACCCCGTTTTCTTGACCCTAACGGGCTTACTGGGTGCCGCCTGCACTGTTGCCTACTTTCTCACTGGCTCCCTCTTGCTCACGACTCTGATCCATTGGGTTGTTACCACTACCTGGTTAACCCAGTTTGGGGGCATGGAGCAATTACAGCCACAGCTCTCCAGAAAGTACAGTTGATGAAGCAATTATCCTCTTATTGGCGCTGCTAAGCAAACGAGCGTTTTTCTTACTGTTGCCTTAACGGGAAATGAAGGTCTTAGGGGCTAAAGATTCCTGCGGAAACCGTAACTTCCTGTTTAGATGGGCCCACGGGTTCATCCTCGCCCAAACTCACGCTGACTTTGAACTGCTCCTTTGAGACAACGGACCCACCGATGCTCGGCAGCGATCGCCATCCACTACACCCAACGCGACAAACGCCTTCGAGTGGTTGCTGCCACCCGCAACTAGCCAACGATAGAAGCGGCATTGGAGCCAACAGGAACGAGAGCATCAGTGTTGCAGAATAGAGCCGAACGGTGCTTGCGGTCAGTTTTAGTCCAGCAAGTAAGGGGAGAGAAGTAGAGACTTTTTATCTATGGTTCTGAAACCAATGAAGGTGGACCATAAAGGGGTTGAGTTTAACTTAACCCCTTTATCGCTTTGTGCCTATGTTGTTCTGGCTGCTAGGAATTTCAATCCAAAGCGCGGTCCCGCTGCCTGGTTCGGATAGACAGCGAAGCTTGCCTTTATGCTGCTCAGCAATGATCTGATAACTAATAGACAAGCCTAGCCCTGTACCTTGACCCACTGGCTTGGTGGTGAAGAAGGGGTCAAACAGCCTCTCCTTCACCACCGCTGTCATGCCAGGACCATTATCAATAATCCCGATAGCCACAGAGTTTGCACCTCGAATTTCTGTTTTAATGGTAATTTGGCTGGGATGTTGGCGCCTTTCAGTGATCGAACGCTCGCTGTCGTAGCTATGCAGCGCCTCGATCGCATTACTCAAAAGATTCATAAAGACCTGATTGAGTTGCCCAGCAAAACATTCAACTAACGGCAACTCCCCGTACTGCTTAACGATTTCAATCGCAGGCGATTCAGCCTTTGTCTGCAATCGGTTTTGCAGAATTAGCAGGGTGCTATCAAGTCCTTCATGGATGTCAACTGTTTTCATCTCTGCTTCATCCAAGCGCGAAAAATTTCGGAGTGAGAGTACGATCTGACGAATGCGATCGGCTCCTAATTTCATCGAGGCGATGATTTTCGGTAGATCTTCAATCAAAAAATCTAGATCAACGCTTTGGCTGTGCTGCTCAATGGCCGCCGCTGGACTGGGATAGCACACTTGATAGAGACGCAAAAGCGCTAGTAAGTCCTGCGTGTATTCATCCACATGCTTCAAATTGCCATAAATAAAATTCACCGGATTGTTGATCTCATGGGCCACTCCAGCCACTAGCAGACCCAAGCTCGACATCTTCTCGGTTTGAATCAATTGAGTTTGGGCTTGCTGTAGTTCTCCAAGCGCTTGTTTCAACTTTGCAGCCTGCGCTTCCGCAATTTTAGCCAGATTCTCTTTAATCTGTAACGTACTCTGTAACTGTGCTTGCTGCTGAGTGAGTTCTTCCGTCAACTTTTTTGTGTCTGCTAAAGCTGTATTCTTCGCTTGTAACAAAAAGAGAAAATCCACGATCGGGTCATGGGTTGCAAAGTCTTTGAGTTTAATGCCTAAAGGCGTCAAACTCGCCGTGTCAGTGACCCAGGGAGAGCCTAGAAAAAAGATCATCTCTTGGTCTGGCACATACACCATCTGACCCTTCAGCTGCATCCCATTGTGAAGCGACTCCAGCAGGAAAAGGGAGCGTGTTTGTTGCTTAATTGCGTCAAACTCCAAGGCAATGCGTGGACGATGAAGCTGAAAATGCTGCTCTATGTGGCTACCGATTAATTCTGTCGGCATGATTCGCTGCAGCACCTCCCCAGCCTGCAAAATTTCGAGATCACGGTTGAACACGACATGAAACGGAAAGACACCAGCAAAGAGCGACGGTGGCAGGCACAGTTGAGCAGGAGACATGACTCATTCAGCTTTGCTGATATTTGATCGAAAACTCGTCGTGGTCAGCACCTTCCTCGCGGCTTTGTGTCTGCGTTACTTCCACTTCTGTATCAAAGCGGGTGCCTAACCCTTTGACCAACCCTATTACCATAGGAGCCAACCCTTCTCGCTTAGAGTGATAGTGCAGGCTCAACGCTTCTTCGGTTTGATCCGTGCAGTCAAAGGATGGCGGTTGGAGTTGAGGAAAAATCACCCCAACACGGGCATGCAAACTATCCAGGTTTTCCAAAAACTCTGGCAGATTGTCGCCGCTCATTTCCAGCATCTCGCCATAGCCTTCTTGAGCGGTGTACGTCACCCAAAATTCGCCAAAGGCTTGCATAATGTCTGCAGCCGACAGCCCTAAGATCTCGCTGGCTGCTTTGACCAACTTATGGGTCACATCATCGGGATACCCCTCCATGCTGATGAAGGTATCCATTTCTAGCGCCGCTTTTTGCTTGATCGCTTTCCAGGTGGCTTCACCGAATTGGCTACGCACCATGTCTTCGATCGCTTTGTTCACCAGTCCGTACATAGCATCCTCTGATTGATCGAACCGTTGGCTTTGGTGATAGCTTAAGATGCCCACTTTCCTTCGTCTTGCAACAGCTTAAACTAGCTCAGACAATCGCTACTGCGGCCAGTCGCACCGCAGCCATCTTGCTATCGGGGTTTGAGTCTCAGCCGAACAGAAAGTACCGTTAAGCGGCTCAATCAGCGTGTACCAGTTGAACTCTCGGAAACTTAGGAACCTTAGGCCCCTGCTGTGCCGTTCCTCATGGCTGTGCCAAAGAACCTAGAGTTCAAGTGGTACGTCTCATTGAGACTGAAAAGTTCTTTTTAGAACGGCTGCTAGTAAAGCCTTTCAGCCTTAACGGGAGTTTCTGTTCCGTTGCTCCTCAAGCGCCTTTCCCTTCTTTCTCTCCTTGCTCCGTTGCGGCTTTCGCAACGGAGCAAGCCGGCTGCCGAAAGCTGGAAAGTGACTGACTTCCAACTTTCACTTTTCAGATTGATATCTTTCCGAAAGACGTCCCGCGGTCTATGACTACCAGCATTGCGTAGAGCGGTACTACTCTCTTAGTACCGGATTTCTTGCTGGCACCTTTGCAGCAGCAAGCAATGATTGAATGCGTTCATAGTGGGCGCCCTTCCAGTAAATTTGATGGCAACGCTGGCACTGGGAAAACTCGTCGTAGTACAAGTGAGTATAGTAGGGCACCTGCGTTTGAATCGCAGCCTTATCAACGGTGACTAAGGTACCGTTACATCGAGGACAGCGCTGGAGGGGAGCGAGGACAGGCTGTAGCTTAAACCGCTTGATCACCTCTAACATTTGTGCTTCTGGATCGTTTGACCGCACGGCATATCCATAAGTGACGATGCTTCGCTTCAGCAGTCCTCGATCTTGCGTCAGCAGCAAGCGCTGTTCTCGGCTAGAGATCTGGGCCAACTCAGCATCGTTGTAATCATTGCGGTAGAGGGTATCAAGGCCTAATAAGCGTAAGTAGGTTGCCAGTTTGCCTAAATGCACATCCAGCACAAACCGCATCTGTGGTGGTGGCGGCGGCTGCACCTGGGAGAGGGTTGCCATATCGAGCGTGGTGTCTTGGGGATAGACGCTAACGTGATCGCCCGCCTGCACCAAATAGTCAAAACTGACCGATTCTCCATTGACGACGATCAAGCTGATTTCAGGATGCGGGACTCCCCAAGCCTCGATTGCGTCTTTGATCGAACCCTGCTCTTTGATGTCGCGCGTCAATTCTACCTGCCGGTGCTTGGGCGGCAGAAAGTCATTGAGATTGCCATAGAAGCGAAAGAAGGCATGAGACATGGGGTGAAGCCGCTGAATGGATGCCAAGCTCGCGATTCACGTCCAGCCAAGAACGATGAAGCGCTTGCTTAACCTGGTGATCATAGTCATTAAACGTAAACTGCATTAGTGCTAACGTAACGCAGCCAAGCTTTGAGCAGCAGGGGTGACGCTCTGCCAACCCATCCTTGCCTCAAAGTTGGGCGGAAGCCACCTGGAACGGTCAACCAGGGTACTGCTACCTCACTGACCCGCTTAACCCGCCCTACGGCAGGGAGGGACTGGGCGCGCTTTTAGAAGCGAGCGCTGGAACTAAAATGATGGGTTGGTTTCAACCATCGGGGGCGGAGTCTGCCGAAGTGAGGCGATGATGACGCAGCGGTAGCGGCACGGTTGCCTGATGGCGCGAGGCTTATGGTCAAGCCTCAGCCTCTGAAGCAAGCAACGGCACCACGGCAGCGATACCATCAACGGGTGAGAAAGGACAATGCAACCGAGTGGTGGGAGCGCTCAAAGAAGGCTGAGTGAGATGCTCTCCAAGCCATGTGGCGCGCACGGCACGGCGACTGGCCTGAACGCCAGCAGTCTTTCATTCACAGAGCACTGCTTCGAGGGGGCGCAGCTGACTCCGTACTGGAGTAGCTTGCTGGATGGGAATCTCAATGACAAACTTCGCCCCTTGTCCGGGTGTGGAGTGGCAAGACAACCGCCCCCCATGCTTCTCTGTAATAATTTGATAACTGATCGATAAACCTAACCCC
>NZ_JACJOZ010000056.1:0-36303 GCF_014695795.1 Phormidium sp. FACHB-592 | reverse complement strand
CCTGAAAATCATGAAGGCATGGTTTATGTGGTCATGATTCGGTTGATGCTGAGGCGGTTAACAAACAACCGACGAACGAGGAACTTGAAACCTGCTTAACCAGCATTTACAAACACTTTCTTAGCACTACTTAGAGATCGGGTTTCGACTGTGCTCAACCTGCCCATCAACAGGACTGAGAGCCTTGAGACTTCGGCGTGCGCTTTCGACCTGAGCTTTTGACCTGAGTGCTTAAGCCGAAGGGCGCTCAGCCGAAACGTCGAACGCGAAGTCGAAGAGCATTGAGCAAAGTCGAAATGTAGCTTGTCAATGATTACGCCCACCTACTTAATTGTTTACAGGAAGTGACTTCAATGCGTGCACGACGCGATCAAGTACACCTTGCCAGTCATTTAGTTTAGATTGACGGAACAAACGCATTGTGGGATACCAAGGGGTCTCTTCGCGGTGTAACATCCAGCGCCAGTCGGGCTGCAAGGTGAGCAAGACCCATACTGGTTTGCCGAGGGCACCAGCTAGATGAGCGATCGATGTATCGACTGTAATAACCAGATCCAACTGAGCGATCGCCGCAGCGGTCTCTGCCATATCGTTGAACTGGCTGCTCAAATCCTGTACCTGAGACTCCCAGCCTAATTCTGATAGATGCGTTTGAGCAATGCCTTTTTGCAAACTGTAGTAAGCGATATCGGGCAGTTGCAGCAACGGTTGAAAATGAACCAACGGACAAGAGCGGCTCTGATTTTTTTTATACAAATGCCCACCAGACCAGACGATGCCAACTTTCAGCCGTGCTGTTGCAGGTGCTGAAAGTTGCAAAGCAGACTGAGGCGGTTGCAAATAGGGTATTGGTGCAGGCACATTCTCTAGCGTTGTACCCAAAATTCCCGGTAGGCTCATGAGCGGGGCATAAACGTCAAAATTGGGTGGGGGATAGCCAAGCGGCACTAGCTGATCAATACCGGGCACCGTTGACAAGAGCCGCATCAAGGGCTGATGACAGGTCAGCACGATGCGCGCCCCCCGCTGCTTTACGAGCGCAGCATACCGAATAAATTGAAGCGTATCGCCTAAGCCTTGCTCCGCATGAAGCAGAATCGTGCGTCCTGTGAGATCAGATCCGTCCCAGAGAGGCTGCCGGAAGGGGCAAGGCGGGAATTCGCGTGTTTTTAAGCGCCACTCGTACTCTGGAAAGCCCTGCTGGTAGTTACCTTCGGTCAACAAGATGAGCGATCGGTTATAGCGAGCATTCGGATCCGTTGGGTTTAGCGCTAGAGCCTGATTGAAGCACGACAAGGCTTCCTGGGTATTGCCGTCTTCTTGCAGTGCCGTGCCTAAACTATTGAGCGCGTCAGGATAATGGGGTCGTATTGCTAGTGCTCGACGGTGATAGGCGATCGCCGCAGACGTCTTGCCTTGCTGTTGCAAAAGGGTGCCGATCGTATTGAGTGCCACTGCATCATCAGGCTGAACGGATACGGCTTGCAGGTAGTAACTCAAGGCTTCATCCAGCTTGCCTTGCTCAACCAGAATGCTGCCTAGATTATGGTAAGCCTGCTGATTTTCGGGTTGAAAGGTGATGATTTGACTGTATGAATCGATCGCCTCTTCAATCAGTTGCTTGCCCCGTTTCCAAAGGGCAACGCTAAGATTTTCGCGCGCGCTGACATAGCCTGGACGCAGCATCAAGGCTTGCCGATAGAGGGTAATGCCCTCATCTAGCCCACCTTTTTGGCAGGCAATCACACCTAGCAGATTCAGCGCGTCAACCTGTTGGGGCTGCTGCTGTAAAATCTGACGATAAAGCTGTTCTGCCTGGGGCAACCGTCCGGCTTGATGATGAGCCGTCGCCGTCGCAAGCGTTTCTGGAATGTTGAGTTGGGAGGGGTAGCTTTGCACGGGTGAGAGGTAAGGGGTGAGGAGAGAGGAGTTAATTCAGCTTAAGTTGATTCAGTAATGAGCAATTAGCGTTTCGACTTCTGCCATATTCTAATAACGAACAAGACGTTTCTGAGCAATGTAAGGTGGGAGTCAGTTTGCTTTAGCTGACCGAAACCTGCTCGATCTCGCCCTGCAAATTAGCTAGGGTATTTTGCAACAACTCTAGCTGATGGTGCTGATGGGTCAGGGTGATCGGCTCTTGTGCGGCATCAAAGCGAAGGACTGGTGCGGCGATCGCCTCATAGCGCTGTAATGCTGCCAGGTTTAGGCTGCTGAAGTTGACCAGATAATCTCTTGCTGCTTCCAGGTACGCATAGGTTGTAGGTGCAGTCGAAACAGGCGGCGGTGTTGGTTTGTCTACATTGAGCGATTTGTTGAGCAGGTAAGAGGCACTACCCAATACAGCACCGCCAACGGGACCACCCAACACCCAGCCGATACCCGTAGCGATCGCGGTCGGTGTCAAATCGCCCGTTTTAGAGGGACTGGCTGGCGTTGAAGATTCTGGGGCAACCTCGACCGACGGTGCGGGTGGAAACGCGACCAGCAATTGGTGAGGACGCGATCGCTCAAAAAACTCGCACGCTTGCTGCACCCATTTTGCTACTGCCTGCTGGTGGTCGATCGCCGCTGTTTTGAACGCGCCCGTTGCCCAGGTTTGGAACTGCCCGCTTTGCAGTGCTTGTGCCGCTTCGTCCTGGTAGCGATCGAGTAGATTAGTGAGGGCTAACCAGTCGCTAAAGTCTGCTGCACTCTTCGCAAAGCCCGTTTCAAGCAACCGCGATGCCTTTTGCTGAATCTCATGCTTTTGCTGGCGCTTGTTAGCCGCAGTTTGCAATACTGCCGTCACCTCATCGACTTTCGCTTGCAGCGCTTGTGCGACCGCGTGGGCGATCGCTGTTACCCGTGGCAACCGTATTTCCGTTTGCTCTTGCTGCGCCTGGACGATCGTCTGCAAGGCGGATTCAAACGTGGGTAAACCTGCTGTTTGCGCCGCTGCCATATCGCCCTTCAGTCTAGCTCTTAGTGCTGGCAGCGCATCCACGCGATAGAGATTGCTGATACCAGGTGGCAACCTGGAGCGAAAACTTTCTGCCACAAAGCGCAGGCGATTGTAAACCTGCTTCTGCTCATCTGGTTCTAGCAAATTCAGAAAATTGACCACAAACACAACGGTTTCAATGCCGCGATCGAGCAACCAATCGCGCAAGTGCTCCCGTTCGCCCAGCGTCATTAGCTTGCGTCCATCCAGCACCTGCACGACTAGATCGGCACTCAGCAGTTGATCTTTCACCAGCGCATCTTGCTCGTCGCGATCGTTCGTCCCCGGCAAATCCACCAGTTCCACGCCCGATTGCAGAAAGGGGTGGGGACACAACACCTCTACAGAAGCAACATCCTGACGCATCCGGCGATCGTCATCCAGAATGGCAAAGCGCTTGAGTACCTCTGTCCCGGGTTCGTTAATGACAGCGCCATCAGTGAGCCGAATACACGTTTGCAGACTCTCACCGTAGCGCACTGTAATTGCTGCGCCTGTAGTGGGAATCAGGTCGATCGGCAATGCCCGCTCACCCAACAGCGCATTCAGCAATGTCGATTTGCCATAGTTGAACGGACCAAACACCGCCACTCGATAGCTAGACCGCACACACTGATCGCATACGGCTGATACGTCTCGCTGAAGCTGAGAGTTGCGATCGAGTTCTAGCAAACCGACCGCTGCTCTGAGGCGATCGAACAACTGCTGGTAAGCATCCGGCTGTACCATTGGCACCTTCCTGAAAGCGTGTCTCTACAATAACAATGCCCATAGCGGGGCAGTAGATAGCAGTCGGGGAGTGGGGAGTAGGGGGTGGGGAGTAGGGAGTGGGAAAAGCAGAGAAAAACTCGAAACTCGAAACTCCTTCTACCTTTTACCTTCTGTCTGGTTGGGCAACCTGAACATCCCCGGTACGGTTTACCTGACTGCGTTTCAGGCGCGATCGCGGCACTATAAAAGAGTCGATTTCAATCTTGATCCAAAAGGAGATAGACATATGTTAGTTCGTTACTGGCAACCCTGGCGTGAAATTGAATCCCTGCGTCGTCAGATGGACAATGTGTTCGATGAACTGACACAAACCACTAATAGCGAAGCGTCCTGGACTCCCGCTGTGGAGCTAAAAGACACTGGCGAAGCACTATTGTTGCGGGCACAATTACCTGGTATGGAAGCCAAAGACCTGGATATTCAGGTAACAAAAGAAGCGGTTTCCCTTTCTGGTGAACATCGTCATGAGGAAAAGACCGAGAAGGATGGCTTCTTCCGCACCGAGTTCCGTTATGGCAAATTCCAGCGTGTGATTCCGCTACCCGTTGCAGTGCAGAATGATCGCGTTGAAGCTAACTACAAGGATGGCGTTTTGAGCCTCACGTTGCCTAAAGTTGAAGAAGTCCGTAATAAGGCGGTCAAGATCAACCTGACGGGCGCTGAGCAACCAGCCGCAACCCTTGAAGCTAGCGGTCGCAACTAAAACTGGCACTGCACTTCAAACGGTGTCACATCTAGCTGCTACAGCTAAAGAGGGTAAGTCAAGCAGCACCCTTCATTAACGCAATTTAAGCGAACCAGATTCGCTTCAAGCAGGATAGGCACCACGCTTATCCTGTTTTTTTGCCTTATAGTCCCTTCAGATGCACTCTGGGTAAGTTACTAGAGCAAACTCAAGGGCATTGAAACGACCGCTGCAATCTGTTTTTGTAATCTGCATCACACCTTTTCGGAGTTTCGATCACACGATTATCCAGTTGAGATCACGCATATTCACTGACTGTATCACCTGTTCATTCTCTGAAAAGCTCGATATTACTTGTATCGCAAGCCCCCGAAAAACTATGTCAGTTCAATCTACCGTCGTTGCATCGATCACCCTCATCCCAAAAACCGCCTTACGCCCCTTTGAGAAATTGCTGACTGGGATTGTACTTACCTGTGCCGTTAGCTTAGTAACGCAAGAACAGGGATTGACCCATAGCAGTGAAGTTCCTGCCACCAAAACTCTGCCTGCAAATGTTGTAGCGGTTTCTCATGCGGCGACTAACTCGATGTCTAATGGCACCTATCTCTACGGTCAGGCTCCCAAAGCAGGACAGTTAGGTGCAACCTATTTAGTCTTTGAAGTGAACAAAGGCAACGTGACAGGCGCGTTTTATATGCCTCGATCGTCCTTTGATTGTGTGCATGGGACGCTTCAGGCACAACAGTTGGCGCTCACTGTCGTTAATAGCTACGAGCAAGCCAGCTATCCCTATGCGGTTGCCCTTCAAAGCAGTGGTACTTCTGCATCCTTAACACAGCCCAACGTTACGCCTATTAGTTTAAAGGGCTACTATCCCATCAAGCAGCTTAGTGCAGGCGATCGACGTCTTTTGTCTACCTGTAAAGCCAGCCGTTAGAGACGTTTGGTCTTCTGGCTTAGGGCTTGGCTGTACTTGCAGGCGTAGTGACATCTAGGCTGCGCCAGAGATACCAGGAGGCGATCGTACGGTAGGGTCGCCACGGTTGTCCAATATGCTCAACAGTTTTCTTATTCGGTAACTCTGCTAAACCATAGGCGCGACGAATGCCAGAGCGAATGCCGAGATCATCAACAGGCAGCACATCCCAACGATGCAGCCGAAAGATGAGCAACATTTGCACTGTCCAGCGTCCCACACCTTTAATGGGGATGAGCGTTTGCACGATCGCCTCATCGTCCATCGCCTCCAACTCAGCCATTGTAGGTAGCCCATCCAGCGTTTTTTGCGCCAGATCTTTCAGATACACAATTTTGGGACGTGAGATACCTGCACTTCGCAAGTCCTCATCCGGCGTATTGAGCAGCTCAGCGGCAGTTGGGAACCCCTGGTGAGGGTAAAGCGCTAGAAAGCGACGATGGATTGCAGCAGCAGCTTTGCCGGACAACTGTTGGTAAAGGATTGATTCGCAAAGGCAATACAGCAAATCGCCCTTTTGCCGTCCCAGATTTAAGGTGCAGGCACCCACTTGCTCAATAAGAGTTGCCAAAATAGGATCAGCTTGGGTAAGAGCGGCGATCGCCACTGAGTAGTCGATCGACTCTTCTAATTGAGATGTAGTCATCGGCGGAATTAAAGCTCACGTTCAGTCATCCTTCATGCAGCCCAAACAGCCTGTCTACACGAAGCGAGTCCTGCTTATTTTAGCGATCAGTGTTGCTACAGCGTGGGCTAGTGCTTGCGTTACTCGTTCTGATGAGCGCTCCAATGCTGCCCCTGTCCGTCAAACCCAAACGTCTTCTCTCTGGACGCAACTCCAGAGCGGTGATGGCTATGTGGTGATGATGCGTCATACCCTTGCACCCGGCGTTGGTGATCCTAGTAACTTTCAGCTCAATGATTGCTCGACGCAGCGCAATTTGTCGGCAACTGGACGGCAGCAAGCAGAACGGATTGGGAAGGCGTTTCGCGATCGTAAGATTCCCATTGCCAGCGTGCGATCGAGCCAGTGGTGTCGCTGTCTGGAAACGGCAAAACTGCTCAACCTCAAGCCCGTTCAAGCCTTCCCGCCGCTCAATTCCTTTTTTAACAATGCCAGCACCAAAAAACAACAAACAGAAGCGGTACGTCGCCTGATTTTGGCAAGTCGTACCACTCAAGGCGTGACAATTTTAGTGACCCATCAAGTCAACATCACCGCCCTAACAAACCGCGTGCCGGCTTCGGGAGAGTCTATTGTGCTGCGTGCAAAGGGACAAACGATCGATGTCGTTGGGCAACTTCCACCGCCCTAAAGACTACATCTTGCCAATAATCCGCTGCACGATTTGAACGCCTGTCACTGCCTGCCAGCCAAAGAGACCAACCAGCACAATGTTCAAAAAAATGTGAGTGTAGCGTGCCCAATCTGCACCTTTCTGCATAAAGGGTGAGAGTGAAGCCGAAACTGCAATCATCCCAGTCATACCCAAGCCAGCCAGCAGGTGAGCGCCAACAAACAGCTTGCCATTGTTGATATAAGTGACGACCATCCCGCCGATCGACCCTACTACCATCAACGCCAGCACTAACGAACCCACCTGAAAATGCTTGACGTTAAATTTGCCTTTAATAAGTTCTTTCCTCTCTTCACCTTCGGCGTAGCGCACACGACGCGCTTTAACGCCGAGATACAGCGCATAAAGGGTTAGCGCAAACAAGACCCACATTAGGGCAGGATGAAAGAACTGACTCCAAACTTTAACGGATTCGGGGATTGCAGAACTCATAGAACAGAAAGAGCAAAGGACACTTCATAAAAATTAGCATAGAGGGATGGAAGGCTGAAGGCTGAAGGCTGAAGGCTGAAGGCTGAAGGCTAAAAAGTTTTGCTATGTTCGCCTTGAGCCTTGAGCCTTAATGTAAAAAGTGCCGTATTCCTGTTAGCACCATCACAACCCCCAGTTCGTTGGCGGCGTTGATGGAGTCCTGATCGCGGAGGCTGCCACCGGGCTGGACGATCGCACTAATCCCGGCGGCGGCGGCTGTCCGTACTGAATCATCAAACGGGAAGAACCCATCGCTGGCAAGGACGGCTCCCTGCGCTTTTTCGCCCGCTTGCTCCAGAGCAATTTTGACGGAACCAACGCGGTTCATCTGTCCGGCACCGACTCCGATCGTCGTACGATCGCGCGTCACCACAATGGCATTCGATTTGACGTGTTTGCAAAGCTTCCAGGCAAACAGGAGTTCTTCTAGCTGTGCGTCTGTGGGCTGTTTCTCGGTAACGATTTTCCATAGGCCAGGCTCGACTGGGCGATCGTCCGACGTTTGTGCCAGAAAGCCACCCGCGATCGCGGTGACTGTTTCCTTCGGTCCACTGCTTAAGTCTGGTAAAACCAACACTCTCAAGTTTTTCTTAGCGCTGAGGATGGCTTCTGCTTCTGGTTCACAGCCAGGAGCGACAACACATTCTAAAAAGGTTTTAGCCAGTGCAGTGGCAGTCTCAGCATCAATCGGACGGTTCAACGCCACAATGCCACCAAATGCTGAAGTGGCATCAGCATCGAACGCTTTTTGATATGCCTCTACCAGTGTCTTCCCTAGCGCTGCGCCGCAAGGGTTGGTGTGCTTGACGATCGCCGCTGCCGGATCACCTTCAGCAAACTCGGCAATGATCTGTCGTGCGCCTTCCAAATCCACTAGATTGTTGTAGCTCAACTCCTTGCCCTGAAGCTTTGTCGCGGCTGCCCATCCGGTCGTCGTTGCTCCGGTTTGATACCACGCCGCAGGCTGATGCGGGTTCTCGCCATACCGCAATGGCTGAAGTTGGGTCCCTGCAAGCTCATACATCTCAGACAATTTGCCTTCTGCCTCCTGCCCTCTGCCCTCTGCCTCCTGCCTTTCTAAATATGCCGCGATCGCCTGGTCGTAGTGCGCCGTATGTTGAAATGCCCGTAGCGCCGCCCTTTGTCGAAAGGCAGGTGATGCACTACCGCTGTTTTGGCGTAATTCTTGCAGGTAGTCGGTGTATTGGGTTGGGCTACACAGAATCGTGACATGGGCATGATTTTTTGCAGACGCACGAATCATGGCAGGACCACCAATGTCAATCTGCTCGATCGCGTCTGCCAGAGACACGTTAGGCTTGGCGATCGTCTGCTCAAAGGGATACAGGTTGACCACAACAAGGTCGATCGGACGCATCTGCTGCGCCTCCAGATCTGCCACATCTTCAGCCAGATTTCGCCGTGCCAAAATGCCGCCATGGATGCGAGGATGTAACGTCTTCACCCGACCGCCTAGAATTTCGGGCGAGCCGGTGTAATCCGAAACTTTGGTAACAGGCAGCCCAGCTTCTTTCAATGCCTGCGCTGTGCCCCCACTGCTGATGAGATCAAAGCCAAATTCTTCTACCAGGCTACGTGCCAGTTCAATCAATCCCGTCTTATCCGATACACTCAGCAATGCCAGTGGTGCCATGCGCCGCAACTCCCGTAAATCCCTAAATTAGTGTACCGGAGGATGCGCTGGATAACGGAAGCTTGCACCTAGCCTCCACATACATAGTTCTTGGCAGGTCAGCAGGGGCAAAGCTCACTCCAACGGTACAAGGATCTTGGCTTCCACCTCGCGCTACGATGGGCGTTCCAGCATCTAGAAGAACAAACTCATGGCTCTGCAAGCGATTACTATTCCTCCTGCGTCCGGTCAGCCACCCAGAGGCACGGTCGTCATCCTACATGGCTGGGGTGCCAGCGCTAAGGATGTCTGGTCTCTAGCATCGTTAGTTGACTTGCCTGATTTCCAGTTGGTGTTTCCCGATGCGCCCTTCTCGCACCCATATTCAGCGGGCGGCAAGATGTGGTACGACTTTCCCAATCATTTCAACTTTCAAAGTACGTCTGAGTTTCGTACCCGTAAGGATCTTTCTACTAGCCGTCAACTGTTGATCGACTTGCTCAAAGAGCTGGCGACGACAACCGGAGTACCGCTTTCTCACACTGTGCTGGGCGGCTTCTCTCAAGGTGGTGCTATGACGTTGGATGTTGGTTTAGGGCTACCCCTTGCAGGCTTGATGGTGCTCAGCGGCTATCTCCATGCGCCGATCGTACCGCCGCAAGCTGCTATTCCGCCGGTGCTAATGATCCATGGCAAGCAGGATTCCGTCGTGCCACTAGCTGCCGCTCAACAGGCACTTGCTAGCCTGCGAAGCTTAGGGGCAGATGTGCGGTATCAAGAATTTGACATGGGGCACGAAATTCAGCCGATCGTACTGAAGCTAATACAAAGTTTTGTTGAAGAGTTGTTGCCTAATAATAAGTAAACTGCTAGAGCGTGGCTGGAGTCGATCGAGTAATGTACTATGTAGTACGGGCTTATACCTAGAGTGAGCAAGCTGATTCGGGCATTTTACGAGAGAGGTGGTAATGATGGCGACTCTAAGCGTTGAACAGTTGGATGTGACCCAGTTGACCACGACAGATGTAGCAGAACTTGCTGTCCGTCTGGAGAAAGATGATTACGTCAATGCCTTTGAAGGGCTAAACGACTGGCATCTGCTTCGGAAAATCGCCTTTCAACGTCCAGAACTGGTGGAACCCTACCTTCACCTGCTTGACATGGAAGCCTTCGACGAAGCCTAAGGGGAATGCAACGTTGACTTATGTAGGGATGTCCTGTGGAATTTCCCTACAGCGGCAGGCGATCGCGTTGAACAGCTGCTAATTGGAAATTGAACGTGCAGAATAAAAGCATAGACATTTTGAGTTTTGCCGCTCCCACTTTTATGTTCTATGCAAGGCAAGCGAGTTTTAGTCGGCATTAGCGGCGGCATTGCGGCTTACAAAGTTTGTGAAGTTATCTCAACTCTGGCAAAGCAGGGCGTTGCAGTACGTGCCATTTTGACAGACTCAGCCCAAGCATTCATCACGCCCCTCACGATTTCAACCCTTTGCCGCCATGCAGCTTATACAGATGCATCGTTCTGGCAAGCCCACGATCGCCCGTTGCATATTGAGCTAGGCGAATGGGCAGAGTTGCTGGTACTAGCACCGCTGACTGCGAACACGCTGGCAAAGCTAGTCTACGGCATGGCAGATAATTTGCTCACCAATACCGTGCTGGCATCGACCTGCCCCGTGTTGCTTGCGCCTGCGATGAATACGGATATGTGGGAACAAGTGCCTGTGCAGCGCAACTGGCAGACAGTGCAGACCCAGCCACGAATGCATACGCTTGCGCCTGGCTCAGGCATTTTGGCGTGCGATCGGGTGGGCACAGGACGCATGGCTGAACCTGTAGCAATGCTGGCTCAGATAGAGTCGCTGTTATACACCAGTGGGCAGCGTGATTTAGTTGGTAAGCATCTTTTAATCAGTGCTGGCGGCACCCGAGAGTTTCTTGATCCAGTTCGCTTTCTGGGCAATCCCTCAACCGGCAAGATGGGTATTGCGCTAGCACAAGCAGCCCTACATCGGGGTGCGACCGTTACGCTGGTACATGGAGTTCTAGACACATCGATCGTCGCTTTAGAGGGTGTGCAGACGCTTGCAGTGACCAGTGCCGCAGAAATGCAGCAGACGTTGCTGAAATGCTTCCCAAATGCCGATTGGACGATTATGGCGGCAGCGGTAGCCGACGTGAAACCTGCCAGCTATAGCTCAGAAAAATTGCCGAAACGATCGCTTCCCTCGTCTCTTCCGTTGGCACCCGTCCCAGATATTGTGGCAGAGCTAGGAGCGCTGAAACAGCCTCATCAAAAGCTGATTGGCTTCGCCGCGCAGACTGGCGACATTGTGACACCCGCGCTAGAGAAACTGAAGCAGAAAAAGCTAGACGCGATCGCGGCGAATCCGATCGACCAGCCCAACAGCGGCTTTGGTAGTGATTCTAACCAGGCAATCTTGCTAGATCATCGGGGACGTAAGCACGTTATTGCACCCTGTAGTAAGCTGCACATGGCGCATCAGCTACTCGCTTTCATTCACGCCATTTAGGTCATGCCTTATGACGACGGGTCCCGGTTTGATTCCTACGTTTCTTTACTACTTCGTTGTCATGACGCTGATTACGGCGTTTGTGGTTTCGCAGCAGACCGACATAAGTCTGGCAACAGGTGCGCCCTATCAGGTTGGCATTCTGTTTGGTCTTCTGGCTGGATTGACAGGCGCTTACTTTAATCGCAATGTTTCCATCACCGCCGCAGTTAGCGATGCGAAGGCCTTCAATCAAACGCTAACAGCAACCTTAAGCGAACTGGGCTTTGAGAAAGAAGCCACGATCGACTCGTTCACAGTTTATAAGCGATCGGCACTGAGTGGACTGTTCACAACGAAAGTGCTGGTAGAGATAGAAGCAAAGGCAGCAACCATCTCAGGACGATCGCACATCATCAAGCAGTTGCAGCAACGCCTCAAAGTTTGAAGGATGCAGTGAGCCTAGAGATAAAAGGTAGGGTAGGACTGACTGTCGCGATCGCAATCCAAACATCCTCTTGAAATCTCTGCTGATTGCATAGCGATACTAGATGCCCAATCAGATGAAGCGGGTTGTTCGTTCCCAAGTAGCGGTACGAGTTGCGGCTGAGTCTGGTCTAGTTGCTCAGCTTCTTCAGCCAGAATATAGAGGTAGGCAAGGCTTTCCATAAGAGTGAGGGAGCTTTGTAGCGTAAAGATGGTTTTAAATGTTGCTGTTATAACGTCCAATAGCTTCAGCACCCCTGATTGTGTAGTCAGTCAATAAGTTGCTCGACAACTTCATTAGCTGCGCTACGAAGTCCTTGACTAGCGGCTGCATTACTCGGTTCCATATTGCCGCTGATCTCTGTCTAACGATAGATCTGCCTGTTGGTAACCTCATTAGTAGAGCAGCGCCATTGTGTAGACGATGGAGTTGTACCAACCCAAAAAGTGCTGGCTACAGGTTTCCCCATTACTCCCTTTTAATCCGCCTTAATAAGAGCCACAGGTAGAGGGAACTTTATGGCGTGTGGGAAGGGAACAGGTATTATCTACAGGCAGCAAAAAATGCACTGTAACACCGATCCATCAAGCGGTTGATGATTCCATTATCAATGACGTGAGACCAGAAGGCATCACACATTAAGGTAATCGTTCGTTCACAAAAATGAAAGGAGACACGCTGCTAAGCCGCATCTCCTTTAAGTACAGATTCTAATTTCAGACTTGTTGCAAGGGAATAGCAGACTAAGCAACGCGGTAGGGGCTGGTCAGCTTGTTAAGTTGTTGTACTAGCAAACTGAGGAAGAGACCGACATCAGTGACTACGCCGACCGATTCAACAGAGCCACGATCGCTCAATTTCGTCACTACAGCTGGGTTGATATCCACACAGACCATCTTCACGCCCGCAGGAGTCATATTGCCCACACCGATCGAGTGCAGCATAGACGACAGCATCAAAATCAAGTCTGCACCCTCGATCAAGCGGGCGTAATCAGTTTGCGCTTTGATCAAGTCCATCTGTGTATCTGGCAGCGGTCCGTCATCACGAATCGAGCCAGCTAACGAGAACGGGATGTTGTGTTTCACACATTCGTACAGAATGCCACTGGTGACAACGCCCTGTTCCACCGCTTTCGCAATGCTGCCATAGCGACGAATCGTGTTAATGACTTTTAAATGGTGCCGATGTCCACCTCGTACCGATACGCCACGCTTCATGTCTACACCTAACGAGGTGCCCATCATGGACTGCTCAATGTCATGAACGGCGATTGCATTACCACCCAGTAACGCCTGCACATACCCTTCGCGCACCAAATGCGCCAGATGTTCGCCACCGCCTGTATGGATGACGACGGGTCCGGCGCTGACAACGACTTTGCCACCCTGGTCTCGGATTTGGCGGAGTTCCCACGCAATTTGTTCTACAACAAGTTCGACCCGCCGTTCACTAGAGACACCTGCACCCATGAAGCTAAATTCCTGGGTGTTGCGCTGTTCGCGCGATTCGGTTTTGCGGATGGTGCGGATGCCTTCTACACCCACTACAACCCGATCGCCCACTTGCAAATCACGTAAAAGGCTGCAATAGGCATCCAAGCCATGAGGTGTTTCGCGCACGACGATCGCAGCATCCATTCGCTGTCCACGTACCTTCACCCATTCGCACTGGACACGCACTTGAGTGGGATAAATCGTTGTAACGTAAAAATCATCAGGCGAAACTCCCGCTTGTGTCACGGTTTCTAGAATGCTGTCACAAACATCCTCTGGTGGCGGCAGTGCGCCCAAGTCAATTAACTGCGACATGAGTGACTCCATCACCTCATGGGATGGCGCAGTCACTTTCACTTCCGCAGACGAGGTACTTTGGCGCTGCTCACCCAGGCTGAAATTGAGCACCTGAAAGCTGCCGCCTCCATCCACAATTAAATCCAATGCCTGGTTAATTAGTCCTGCATCCAACAAATGTCCATCCATACGCACCACGCGGCTTTCGACCGTGGCACTAGCATGAACGTTTGCCTGCACTGGTTCAGTGACCCGCAAGGTCAGGCACTTCGCTGCGCCGCCTGCCTTCAAGAATTCTGTTAAGGGTGTTTCCAGTACCCGAAACCCGACCTCTGCCAGCCGTTGTTTCAGTTTGTCGCTGGCTTTGTTAAGGACGATCGTGCGATCGATGTTGACCGCATTGCAGGCAAAAGTCACGGCATCTTCTTCGGCGATCGCAATCCGCTTCGCCTCTGGTACTCGCATTTCAATCAAGCGATTGGAGTAGGCATCAAACGCAGGCGGATAATACAGCAAATAGCCATCTGCTAGCGGGCAAAAGCAGGTGTCCAGATGATAAAAACGCTCATCCATCAGCCGCAGCGATAGCACTTCAATATCAAGCCAACGCGCCAGATATGGATGAGAATCTAGTTCTGATCGGAAGCCATAGCCAGCCCATAGCCACCGTCCCTCGCGATCGAACAGCGCATCGCCTGCACCTTCAAAGGGCAGATCCTTCGGCAGTTCATGCACTGTAAACCCGTGCTCTTCCAACCATGCTTTGAAGAATGGTTCTTCCCCTTGCCGCTCCTTGTGAAAAAAGCGACTGAGTACCGCCGTCTTGCCCTGCACCAACCCTGCATTCGCCGTAAAGACCATATCGGGCACGCCTTTCTCTGGCTGCACCAGATCGACGATCGCATGGTCTTTAAGGAGGTGGAACAACTGCTGCCATTGCTCCACAGCACGTTCGCGGGACGACTTGTGGATATTACCCTCCATCCAGGGATTAATTACATAATCCACGTCGTAATGGTCAGGCGCACACATGAGGAAGCGAATTGAAGATGTCATAGGAGAAATGTCTGCCAGCGTAGACGCAGGAAAAAGAACGAAGAACGGTCAACGATCTATTGTATTACAGGAGCAGGGAGGCTCGTCGCTAGCGTCACTGTTCAATAACAATCACTGCAAATAATGACTGAATTTCTTTACCAATACCCCACTCTTTATCCTGGAATTTTGCTCAAACGGTACAAGCGTTTTTTTGCAGATATTGAGTTGGCAACGGGTGAGATTATTACAGCGCATTGCCCCAATACAGGACCAATGACGGGTGTTTACCTTCCTGGCAATAAAGTGTATGTGTCTGCCAGCGACAACCCTAACCGCAAGTTGCCGTACACGTGGGAACTAATTGAGGTTTGCGATACAGTACCAACGTGGGTCGGTGTGAATACCAGTTTGCCAAATCGTGTAGTGAATCTAGCGCTTATGGCAAAGGCAATTCCAGAGTTGGGTGCATACAGCGAAATCCGCTTTGAAGTCCCCTATGGTCAGGATAAGAAAAGCCGAGTGGATTTTTTGCTGGCAGGGAGCGACGATCGCCCGATCTACATCGAAGTCAAAAACACAACCTGGGTGCAGGGCAACTTGGCGCTGTTTCCCGATACAGTGACGACACGCGGACAAAAGCACCTGCGCGAACTGACAGCACTCTTACCCGAGGCAACATCAGTGATGCTGTATTTCATTAATCGGAATGACTGCCCCGCTTTTGCACCAGGGGATAGCGCTGATCCACTCTACGGAAAATTGTTGAGGGAGGCGATCGCACTTGGCTTACAGGTTCTTCCTTGCCGCTTTGACGTTTCTCCCCTCGGCATTCGCTATCTAGGGCTTGCCTCACTAAAGGTTTAGGCAATCGAGAAGCCGCGACCAACTTTATCAGTAAGAGGTTATACCAATTTCTTTTTACATGCTGTGAAGCAGGGAGAGAAAGCTGTGGCTAGCTCTTTTTGTATTGGTATTACTTCTGGTAAAGACAGATCGCAGTCTTTAGGCAGATCTTATGACTTAAATCACCTCTATGAAGCAACCTTAACAGTTCAATTTAAAGATGAGCATGATTCAGATTGTCTTCCTTACAAGCCATCTGGGTACTGTAACAGTATGTTAAGTTCGGGATGAAGAATCTTCTTGGGTGACATTTGTCAGTATCACTTCAAGCCACTTCATTACCACCAGCTATAAAGCCTTGTTGTCAGAGCCAAAGTTGCTGCTAAAACACTGTCACCCCCTTGCTGAATCATCTTCAAAATCCATGTCGATCGCGCCCTTACCTGAAAATGAGTCCGATAGGCTGCATAGCCTTTGCCAGTATCAAATTCTGGATACTGAGCCTGAACTTGGCTTTGATGATCTCACGAGCTTAGCTGCTAGCATCTGCAATACTCCGATTGCTCTGGTAAGCCTGGTTGATGCTCAACGACAATGGTTCAAAGCAAAAGTGGGCACGGAGGTGGCAGAGACAGCACGTGATATTGCCTTTTGTAGTCACACAATATTGCAGTCTGATATTTTGCTCGTGCCGGATGCGCTAACTGATGAGCGCTTTAACACAAACCCCTTAGTAACGGCTGAACCCTACATCCGTTTCTACGCAGGTGTACCGTTAATCATGCCTGACGGTTATGTGCTCGGCACACTGTGCGTCATCGATTTTATTCCACGTGAACTTAATCCTAGCCAGCTTGAGGCATTAAAAGCGCTGGGTCGTCAGGTCGTTGCACAGCTAGAGTTACGACGAAAATTGTTGGAGGCAGATCATCTAACGCGAGAGCTTCAGCATAACGAAGCGGCACTACGCGAAAGTGAAGAGCGGTTTCGGACCATGGCTGATAGTGCTCCGGTCTTGATCTGGATTGATGGTCAGGATCAGCGGTCTGTTTTTCATAATCAAACCTGGCTTGATTTTACGGGGCGATCGTTTGCTCAAGAGTATGGGGATGGTTGGCAGGAGAGCATCCATCCAGACGATCGGTCATCCTGGTTCCAGCGCTACGCCTTAGCGTTTAAAGCTCGCGAACCGTTCACCAGTGACTACCGCCTGAGACGAGCCGATGGTGAGTATCGCTGGATGTTAGAAACGGGTGTGCCTCGTTGGTTGCCAGATGGAACCTTTGCTGGTTTTGTTGGCTCTTGCGTCGATATCACCGATCACAAAGAAGCAGAGCAAGATCGTCAGCTTTTAAAGATGGTGACTCATGCCATCGTCAACTCTCCCGATTTTCATTCCGCTTTACGGGTAGCCCTCCAAAAAGTGTGTGAAGCAACGCAGTGGGAATTTGGGGAGGCGTGGGTGCCTAACTTAGACAAGACTCTGATGGTATGCAGCCCTGCCTGGTACAGCAAAACCGATCGTTTGAATGAATTTAGACAGTCAAGCGAAGGTTTCACATTTCCTCCAGGCAAGGGGCTTCCGGGTCGGGTCTGGGTTTCTAAACGCACCGAATGGCACCAGGATGTCTCACTGGAATCCACCTATCTCCGCGCTGAAGCCGCAACGACAGCAGGGCTAAAGGCAACATTAGGCATCCCGCTGATTGCGAACAATGATGTCATTGCGATTCTTGTGTTCTATATGTTTGAAGCCCGGCAAGAAGACCAACGGCTGATTGACTTGATTGCAGCCTCCACCGAACTTGGGCTGTTTATCCAACGGAAACAGGCTGAAGAAGAGATGCTGAAGTCTTTAGCCAAAGAGCAAGAACTCAATCGCTTCAAATCTAACTTCATTGCTAATATCTCCCATGAGCTACGAACTCCCTTGACTTCAGTTTTAGGTCTGTCAACGGTGTTGCTGACACAGCATTTTGGTGACCTCAATGCCAAACAGGCGCAATATCTTTCTTTGATCCATAGTAGTGGGGATCATTTGCTGAAGCTGATTAATGATTTGCTTGACCTTGCCAAGATTGAAGCAGGTAAGCAGGAACTCAACAAGACAGCGATTGATGTGGTCGAACTATGTCAGAACGCGATCGAAATGCTGGAAGTGCGCGCGATCGAAAAACGGCAGGTCATCTCTCTGCAATTACCGCTGGCTGTTGAATCTATAGTGGTAGACCAGCAGCGTGTTGTACAAATTCTGCTGAACTATTTGTCTAACGCAGTGAAATTTACGCCGGAAGGCGGCAAGATCACTATCAGCAGTCGCCTAGCCTCCGGGCTAGAGTTAGAACAAAACACTCTGCCACCCGTTTCTACTGACAACACTGCCCTGATGGTTATTGAGCCAGATGCCCGCTTTCTAGTGCTGGAAGTAACCGATACAGGCATTGGCATTTCTCAGGAAAAGCAGCACCTGTTGTTTCAAACCTTTCAGCAACTGGATGTAGTTAGCGATCGTAAATATGAGGGGTCAGGGTTGGGGCTTTCCCTTACCAAGCAATTGGCAGAACTACATGGCGGACGAGTCTCTGTTTGCTCAACCTTAGGCAGCGGCAGTACGTTCTCGGTTTGGCTCCCCCTATAGCGGTCAGCCCCACTAGTAGTACTTGTAGCGGTTGCCTCAAAAGAAAACTTAAACTGTAAGCTAAAGCCTAGATGAGCGTTGCAATGCAGTAGAGCGTTGCCAGGAAATGCAGCCGATACCTACAAGGCTATGAGTGACCCCAGGCTAGAATATCCGCTGCTATGGGCAATGGGCAGACCACGGGCAGAGCAGCGACAACCCCTGCGATCAAAGGTGCCGCTTGCGCGTGCCACAGATGATCTGCTGTATGAACTCCAGTTGCTTGGTGCTACAGCCATTATCATCAGTTGCAATGTCGAGCCGTTGAAACAGTTTCTTAGTTATCCCGAACCATACGTACTCCCACAAGATCCGGGTGTTGCCGTTTATTTCACCCTCAATGGCGTGTCGTACATTTTTGCCTGTGATGCTATTGATGCTGTGCAGGGCAACATGCGTGCGATCGGACAACTGCTGCGCGAAAAACGATTGCTAACCGAACAATACCCGTGCGCATCGATCGAGCGCGAGTTGGCTGGTTATAAAACTGCGATGGTGCCAGTCGAAGCATCGCCCCGTCGTAAACCCTGGTGGAAAGTACTTTATGTCTCACCCGATGCCCCACTGGCAGTCATTGAAGCAGCTTACAAAGGTCTAGCCAAAATCGTTCATAGCGATCTAGTTCGGGATGGCAGCGATGCAGCAATGGCAGAATTAAACCGCGCGGTTGAAGAAGCTAGATTAACAAAACGATAGTAACGGTTTACTAAAAAATTAAGTTCATCTATCAAGAACGTGGAGTAAGATACATCGGGTATCTTTGCACCGATCGCCGCTTGACTTTTTTGTCGCTTATCCGCAGTTTCATCCGGATAACGATCGTCGAAGTAAGTCAATGTAGCAGCAATCGATCCGTGTACAGTTTTGAGCACCCATACTACAGACTCATCCGGCAGTTCAGGAGTGATGAAATGACACAACGGTTAACCCCATCGTTGAGCCAGAGATTAGCGCTAGCAGGTCAGATCCTGCTGTTGGCAAGCATTGGGCTAGTAGGGGCAGTGGCTTTGGACACAAAGCAGGCAACGACAGCAAAGGCTTCTGAAGCAAAGGCAAGCCAGGTCGCGGCAACTGGAGGTACCTGGCGTGGTGCATCTTTTCCAGTTGAGAACTTTCAGGCATATACGTCAGCCTTTGGCTATCGTGGCTCTCCTGATGGCGCTCCTGGCCAAGAGTTTCATCGTGGGTTGGATTTGGCGGCTCCAGACGGTAGCTACATTCGCAACTGGTGGGCAGGTAAAATTGTTCAAGTTTCCGATAATAGCGCCTGTGGTACATCCGTCGTCATTCAATCAGGTGAGTGGGAGCACGTCTACTGCCACATGAAGGGGCACGTCGAGACAGCAAATGGCACACGCTACTTAAGCGATCGCAGCGGTGGCATTCAACTTTCGGAAGGACAAGTTGTGCCAGCAGGTGTTCGTATTGGGCGTGTGGGTATGACCGGACGCACAACCGGACCACACCTTCATTGGGGTCTAAAATACACCGGAAAGTGGGTCGATCCAGCTCTAGTTCTACGTGCTATGTACGCCGAACAAGCTAGAGCAAGAGCGAACTCTAACTACAATCAAGGCTAGTTTCTAGCAGTTGTCTGTTAGTTGTTAGACAGGATAAAGCGCTAACAACTAACAGACACCGTTTTTTTATACTCGAACGTCTTTACAGCTAAGCCTGTGCGCTTGCTGTAGCAACACTTGGCTCTCCCCGAAATTCCGTAACAATTTTACGGAAGTCTTCGCCTTCAATGGTTTCCTGCTCCAGCAGCATTTCAACTAGACGATCGACCAGCGTACGATTTTCTCGAATGATCTTGCGGGCTTCTTCATAACAATGAACAGCAATACCGCGCACCTGCTGATCGATTTGGGTCGATACTTCTTCCGAGTATTCTGTACGGGGTGATAAACCCCGTCCCAGGAAGACCTCGCTGCCCGCACTTTCAAGCGCCACCAGTCCCAAGTCAGACATGCCATAGCGTGTCACCATCTCGCGCGCCAGGTCTGCTACGGCTTTGATGTCGCTGCTAGCACCAGCAGTCACTTCAGCATCACCGAAGACTTCCACCTCGGCAGCACGTCCACCTAGGGCGATCGTAATGCGATCGGTCATCCAGGCACGGGTATAAAGCCCGCTGTCAATCATGTCTTCGTTAAAGGCTTGCTGTGCAAAGCCACCAATGCCGCCTGATCGCGGAATAATCGTAACTTTATTCAGTGGGTCAGAGTTCTTAAGCACCGTCATTAAAAGCGCATGACCGATTTCGTGATAGGCAATCAGTCGCTTCTTCTTACTATCCAGCAGCGGGGTTAGCGTCAGACCAATGGTGACGCGATCGATCGCATCGTCAATTTCCAACATTGTCACTGCATCTTTACGACGACGCGCCGTAAGAATCGCTGCTTCATTAAGTAAGTTTGACAACTCTGCGCCTGAAAAGCCCGGTGTGCGGCGTGCGATCGTCTCCAAAGAGATATCTGGACCCAACTTTTTATTGCGAGCGTGAACTTCCAGAATGCCCAACCGCCCCTTATAGGTGGGCAGATCCACCATCACCTGACGGTCAAAACGACCCGGACGCAACAGCGCAGAATCCAACACATCAGCACGGTTTGTTGCAGCGATGATAATGATACCGGTGTTGCCTTCAAAGCCATCCATCTCGGTCAACAACTGGTTCAGCGTTTGTTCTCGCTCATCGTTGCCACCACCAATACCGGCTCCACGTTGCCGTCCCACCGCATCAATTTCATCAATGAAGATAATACAGGGTGCATTCTCTTTCGCTTTCTTGAACAGGTCACGGACGCGAGACGCACCCACACCCACGAACATTTCGACAAACTCAGAGCCAGAGATGCTGAAGAAGGGCACGCCTGCTTCGCCTGCGATCGCCTTTGCTAACAGGGTTTTACCTGTACCAGGAGGACCGATCAACAGTACGCCTTTGGGAATTCGTGCGCCGATCGCGGTAAAGCGTTCGGGCTTTTTCAGGAAAGTGACGACTTCTTGGAGTTCTTCTTTGGCTTCTTCAATGCCCGCCACATCGTCAAACATCACGCCCGTTTTAGCTTCCATCTGGAAGCGAGCGCGAGATTTACCAAAGCTCATTGCCTGCCCAGGACCACCAGGGGCATTGCTAGAGCGGCGCAAAATCATGAGTAAGCCACCGATTAGCAAGAAAAACAGCAGTAAATTTGCCAACACGCCCATAACAGCGCTGTTATCCTGCGTTGGCTGTACAGCAATGTCAATCTTATTTGCTAAAGCTTTCTTAGTAAGTTCACCGTAACTTTCAAAAAGAGCCACTTCGCGTAGTGGGTCGCCCTTTTTATCTCCTTCCAACATCACACGAGCCACTCGTTGCGTTGGGTCAACCTCGATACGGGTTACCTCGCCGGAATCGATTTTGGTCAGCAGGGCACTGTAGCTTAGAGCCTCACGGTTGCTTTGTGCTACTGCTGGCGATAGCGTCATGCCATGAGCAATGACCCAGAAGGCAGTAGCTAGACCCATTGCGGTAGAGCCTCGCCGTGGCAATCGTTTTACCAGTGCTTTTGTCCAGAAACCTTTCATACACAGCGCCTTTTACCTTAACTTGCCAATCGCGTTAGCTCGCCAATACTTTAGCTCGCTGACCCATTAATGTTGTTGATCATGCTGTCTTGGTGACTGTAATGCTGCGATCGCACCCACCCAAGAAAACATAGTTACGGGACTTCTTCTCAGTTTAGCTCACCCATCTCTATCCTAGCGAACGAAGTATTCCTGGTCACAGCCGCCGTTTGCACACTGGAAGTAGAAAAAACGACCACTTGTGCCATCCTGCCAGCAATACGAATGAGCCAATGGCAGCACAACTGACGAGCTGCTATGATAAAATCGTAGTCATTACGAGTTTGCTTTACCTGCTTTAGTCTAAAGGTGTACTTGGGAAGCTCAAGGAACCGCACACTTGAGTATTGGGATAGCAAGCTTGCTAATAGAAAGAGTTGTAATTAGCAGCGTTTTCATCACTTACCGTTAGACTTCTTTCGGTCGTACAAATCCATTTAAGAGGATGTTTAATTATGGTGAAGTTTGTCGGTATTGCGGGTAGCCTTCGAGCTGATTCTTATAGTCAGCAGGCGTTAAAGCTTGCAGCACAACGGTTAGAAGCGCTGGGCGCAGAGGTAGAACTGCTTGATCTCCGCTCGCTCAACCTACCGTTTTGTGATGGTGGTAAAGAGTATGCGGGCTATCCCGATGTCGATCGCTTACGCCATGCGTTTCACCAGGCAGACGGCTTTATTCTCGCTACACCGGAATATCACGGTAGCGTTAGTGGTGTGCTCAAAAATGCGCTGGATTTAATGAGCTTTGATCAGCTTTCAGGGAAGGTTGCTGGACTCATTAGCGTCTTAGGTGGACAGCCCAACAGCAATGCACTGAACGATTTGCGAACGATTTTGCGCTGGGTGCATACCTGGGTGATTCCTGACCATATTGCGATCGGTCAAGCATGGCAAGCCTTTGACGCTGACGGCAAACTGCAAGACGCAAAGCTATCAGAACGCTTCGATAAGTTTGCTCAAAGTCTAGTTGAAAATACACGAAAGCTACGGGATGTCGCTTGAGTGGGCTGCTATAGCAGAAGGAAGAGGGATGAATCGAAGCCCTTGCTGAGAGAAAGATTTTAAGGTTTAGGTCTGTCCTAACCTTCGCTTCAACTGCTATAGCTTAGTGTTTAGCCTTCTATTGCAGGTTAACCCTTTAAAGTTACTAATGCCGCAATCGGGTTCTACTCCTGATTGCGGCATTAGTGACAACTAGCTAAGAACGGCGCTTCTAATGGTGATGGTGCCCATTGCCGTGTTGATGCCCATGACCATGATCATGATGATACCCATGATCGTGGTTATGTTGAGCATGGCTCTGGGCAAGGCTGGGATTTACTGCCAAGGCTTGCTCTGACAGCAATGCCTCAATTTGCGGGTGTGCCCAGTCTGCTACCATCTGGAGAAATTCGGGACGATCGTTCACGCATTCCATCTGTACATAGGTGACTTCGGGATGCTTGCGTCGCAATGTGTGGATGATGTGATCGACATCGAGAAGCGTTTCGTGGTTCTCAGTCGCGAAACCGATCGGCATAAAGACGAGTGCAGTTGCGCCTAGATCAATCAAGTTGCTGGCTGCTAGCTCGGCGTTCGGTTGCGTCCATTCAATCAGTGGCGTTTGGTGGTTGAGCCAGCCCACTGAAGTCAGGGGATAACGGTAAATCAACTTTTCACGGACGCGATCGTACAAAGCTTGGCTCTCATCAATGCCAGACGTAAAGCCCTTCGCTTTGTGAGGGCAACCGTGGTTCATCAACACAATCCCTGTTTGTGAGGGCAGGTGTGCGACTGCCAGATCGGTTTTGATTTTGTCTTCAACCATGCCTGCCAGCAAATCAATGTATGCAGGCTCGTTGTAGAACGATGGAATGTAGCGAGTACCCTTAACCCAATGCTCGTTACCGTCTGCTAGCTGCGTAAGCGCCTTGTTGACCTGCTCGACCGCAATACCGCTTGTGAAGATGGAATCGACAACTAGCAGCGGGTAAATCAGCAGCTTATCGAACCCTTCTGCTTTAATCTCAGTTAGCACTTGCTCTGGCAGAAAGGGAGCGCAGAAGTTAAACGCCTTGAAGACTTTGATACGATCGCCCCAGCGTTCCTGCAAATACTGTTCAACACCTGCCCGCTGACGCTCAAAGATAGCGTTATGAGGTGAAATAAAGTGGTCGTGCTGATGGCTCCACTCATGCAAATCAAACATGGCTAACAGCTTCGCCATTGGAGGATAAATCCACGTCGGCACAGGCGCAAATTTTGCTGTTAGGAGATTAAGCGCTTGCTCGTTATAATTGGCAAAGTCTTCATAGCTTTCAACTTCGCCATAGCCCATGAGCAAAACCGCAACTCGATCCTGAGGGACAGAGACATCGGTTAGGGGTTGGAGTTTTTCAGGAGTAGCGACCACTGAGACTGCCTCAATATGAAATGGACTAAAACTATGGTTGAGTGGTAATCACTCAGGTACTGCCATCTTTGCTGTTTAAGCATCAGATAACGCCAAAGTGTAACCCTCTCACGACTAGCCTAACATCCTCTCCGGGGGGATAGGATGAAACTGGTATATAAGTTGCTGGCTAAGAGCACGTGAGGGGTGGGTAATGAGCGCTAAGAGACATAGGGTAAGGGTTGTAGTTTGCCCTGGCATCCACGAGCGCGCGTTAACTCAGCAATTTATTGAGGGCTTGCTAACAACTGGCGAAGAACGCTTACATCCAGCATCGTGGTTAGTGTTTCCAACCGATCGTTACCCTGCTTATTCAGGGCTGCACATCCTGCGCTTTCTTCATGAAAAATTAAGCACTCATAGTCCGGATGCAGCACTGCATACTCCGTTGATTCTAATTGGGTTTAGTGCCGGAGTAGTAGGTGCTGTAAGTGCGGCTTGTGGGTGGAGGAGTCTGGGTGGAGTGGTGAAGGCATTGATCGCAATCGATGGGTGGGGTGTGCCACTAATAGGCGATTTTCCAATGCACCGTATGAGCCATGATGCGTTTACACACTGGAGTTCAGCCTTGCTGGGCGCAGGAGAGGACAGTTTTTATGCTGACCCTAGTGTGGATCATCTAGATTTATGGCGATCGCCACAGATAGCTGCTGGCTACTGGGTTAAGCCGGGTTCTTCGAGTCCGCCTAGAGGCACTTCCGCTGCCACTTTCCTTACTGCCCTGCTGTGTGATTATGAAGCTCTGTTGTAAAGCATTGTGGAAGCAGCAAAGAATATTGCTAGTTGTCATGTGAGAACACTAAAATAGCTCAACTTAGAGCACTAAAGTTAATGCCAGACTGACGCTATTGCTACTAAGGTGTGCTTAAGCTGACAACACTTGCTTAAAGCACCGCAAATAAGGGAAGAAACTCAGCTGGTTCCTAAACGATCTTCAAGACACAACGCTATGTCTCCAAGCAGTCCTGCTAATGGCGGGTTCGCTACACTCCTGCAAAATCGCTCCTTTTTAGCGCTCTGGATCGGGCAGGTTTTGTCGCAGGTTGCCGATAAAATCTTTTTCGTATTTCTCATTGCGCTACTGGTCAACTATCAGCCGCCGCCTGGTTTAGAAAGCTCTGCCCGTTCAGCGCTAATGTTTGCCGTTACCTTGCCTGCAATTTTGTTTGGCTCAGCAGCAGGTATTTTTGTCGATCGTTATGACAAGCGACAGATCCTCATCGTTTCCAATCTGCTGCGCGGTCTGCTTATCTTGGCAATACCGCTACTGCCCAGAGCCTTTATCGTGCTTCTGGTGATTGGCTTTTTAGAGTCCCTCCTCACGCAGTTTTTTGCACCAGCCGAACAGGCAGCGATTCCGCTTTTGGTGCCTCGTGAAGGCTTGATGAGTGCGAATGCGCTGTTTACAACGACGCTGATGGGTTCGCTGATTGTGGGCTTTGCGATCGGCGACCCAGTGCTTAATCTAGCAAGGGCGGGTGGGCGCTTTGGGCAGGAGCTTTTGCTGGGCGGGCTATATCTTGTGGCAGCCGTTATCTTCTATTACCTGCCAATTCGCAAAAGTGGTGCTGATCCTAAAATTGTGCAGGCTCACCCCTGGAGTGACTTTAAAGCAGGGCTAGCTTATTTGCGAAAGGATCGCTTAGTAAGCGGCGCGATGGTGCAGTTGACTATTCTGTATTCGGTTTTTGCAGCGCTAACAGTTCTGGCGATCGATCTGGTGGAAGAAATTGGGCTGAAATCAACTCAGTTTGGCTTTTTGTTAGCTGCCGCAGGCGTTGGCATGGTCTTTGGTGCAGCAGTACTAGGGCACTGGGGCGATCAGTTTCACCACAAACCACTCCCGCTGATTGGCTTTCTGATTATGGCAGCGGGCTTAACCGTGTTTACTTTTACTAACCAACTGTGGCTAGGTCTTGGTCTCAGTACGTTGTTGGGCGTTGGGGCATCAATGGTCGGCGTACCGATGCAGACGTTGATTCAGCGGCAAACGCCAGAAGCAATGCGCGGCAAAGTTTTTGGCTTTCAGAACAATGTTGTAAATATTGCTTTAAGTGTGCCGTTGGCAATCGCCGGACCGCTTACCGATGCCGTTGGCTTGAGAGTAGTGATGCTGGCGATGGGTACAATTGTCAGCGTGGTTGGCATCTGGGCATGGCAAAGTACTCGACGTGTTTTGCAAGACGTGCTTTGAATGAAGGATAGATGTGACGATTGCCCTGCTGGGCTGCTAGATAGAGGCAGCGCGATCGCGCCATTTCCAAATGCTGCTAGAAATTAAATTTGTTGCCATATGGGCGACGACAGGCACCACCAGGTTATGAGTTACCAGAGCGCTATAACCGAGTAAAACCCCAACGATCGTTGCCCATGCAACATACGACCATTGCTTTGGGCTACTTAAATGCAAGACCCCAAAGCAAAGACTAGAGATAATTACCGCTTCAAAGGTCAAGCCAAAGGCTGGCAGCATCACCCCACGAAACAGTAGTTCTTCACTTAAGCCAGGTAGCAGCCCCAGCCAGATGAGATCAGGTAAGACAAGCGGCTTCAGCACCAGTGCTAGATAATAATCAGCACTCTGGCGATAAGCTCCCCACACGCGATACACCACTGCACTAGCAAATGTGATAACAAGCCCTAACCCTAGCCCCTGCAAGATGGCGAGCGGTGACCATTTCAGCGGTAGCAGAATCACCGTACCAAACTGAACCCACAGTTTGGCAGCAACTAACAGCACAACTGCCGTTACGCCCATGGCAATCAGTACTTGGGTCCGGCTTAAAGGTTCGACTTCGGGGTGATCAGGAAACTGTGCCACAGGAAAAAAGCTGCTAAAGAACGGACTCTCACTTCAAAGCTTAGGCATTCTGATCTAGTGATACAGTTGGCGGCGGTCTGAAAGAGCCATGATTTCTCAACAAGTCTAGCGCTTTGCGCTCAAAGTGCATCGTCTGTTTGTTGAGGGATTCAATCATTAAAACGGGATAACGATCGCAGGGATGGCTTGAGCGCAGCAGCACTGATTCCTGCCCGTTGAGCCACCAGTAAACCTAACGCTTCCAGGTAAGAGGGCACGCAGGTTGCGTCCATGCCTAAGGCTTTGGGTGGCACTTGCATAGTAGTCTGGTTGTCCTGTACTGCAATGATGCGGGGCGATGACGCTCCAATCGTTGATGATTGGCTCCAGCTCATGACTGCGCTACCACCACAGGCAGTTGCAGGTACTACGACAGCATCTACTTGCTCTGTCCAAATGTCCCCCATTTGAGGACTGAAGGTAGGATGCGATCGCGTCACAAATTGCGGCGCACGACTTAAGCCCACTAAAACACAGGGCAAAAAGGTATAGCCTAATTCTTCAGCGGCCGATCGTGGTGCAACGTCAGCATCAAGCGGCAGCGGCAAAAGAGCGGGCGCATGAGCACAGGGAATACCAAACGTGCGTACAACTAAATGGCTGATTACTGCTTCGGCTCCTGCGATCGGATCAACACCCTGACCATGGCGGTATTGTTGAAGTGCATTACCCCCAAAATCATCAGGAAAGCGGGCAACTACCGCGAGCGCCGTTGCGCCTGCTTTTTGGATCAATGCCTCTGCTGCACGTAACAAACTATCAGGGTTTTGAATCGTACCCCATGTTGCACCCGATGCAGCTGTTTGCAAACTCACGTTTAAGGGCGCATCTGTAACAATATATTCAGTGAGATCTAATCCCAGTGTCGCTCTTGCTGCATCAGCAGCCTGGATGTGTCGCAGGCGCAACTCTGGCTCAATCCCTTGATCAAGGATTAACCCGATACGGTTTTGGTGAACGGGACGCAAGCCCCACTGTCCTGCTGCAAACTGATCTAACCCATAGCCCTCCACATACAGTGCATTTGGAAGCTGCCAATAAAGCTGCGCGCCGTTAAGAACATTAGGATGCGTAATAAGGCAATCGGCAACCTGTGCGATCGCCCGTGCAACAGGTAACGCATCGCCTGCATAACCACCGATCGTCGCCCCAATGCCCGTCGGTATAATCAAGGCAACAGTAAAGGGGCGTTTCATAGAAAGGATAAGGAATGTAGCTTGCTTCCGCTCGGCGGTAGGATGAGGGATGAAAAATTAGCCTTTAGCCTTCATCCTTTTTTGTAATGATCGCTTCCACGATGGCTTTTTGCGTAGTGATATTTACCTCAGTTACAGCCCAGCGTAAGGGATCGCCATAGGTTTGCAGCTTAGCTTCGATCGCTTGACGCACTTCAGCAGGCGATCCCTCAAGCTTAATTTCGGCAGTGATGAATTGAGTAATCACTATTCACGTTCAAAATTGTTAGGTTGATGGTCTTTGCGTATTGGTATTAAAAGGAGCGATCGTCTAGTAACCGTTCACAACTCATTGAGTACATACGCAACTTGCTCACCATCAGCTTCGTCAAAACCTGCCAAACCTGAGGCTGTAAATCGGCACTCAGATGGAATACTTGAATCTAGCAACGGTGGATCTTCTTTTCCTAATAGTTGTAGAAAAGATTGAATTAAAGAATCTAACCATGAGTCGTTAGTCTGCTTCTGAGCTAAACCACCGATCATCTCCCCAAAGTAAAGCGGAGATTGCCGGCTATACTCCGTTTGAAGAGCGGCTAACGCTGCTTGGTGAGCCTTGAGAGCAGTATTCTCACGACTGGAAGGTAACTTCCACTGACCTCGGAGAGAACCAGATCGGTAATCTATTTCGACCAACAACCTTGTACATTGACGATCGAAAGCTCGCTCTTCAAGAGCTTTCAAAACGACTGCGGCTCGGGTTGAAGATTGTACTTGCATTTTCTCAATGCTAACTTTCCAGCTACTACCACCTGCAATGCTTGGGGTCTGAATCGTTGCTATTAGCAGCAAGGAAAGGACAGAAGGTTTTGTTACTACTTTCATGCTGCTGATAGACAATTCTTAGGGTACAACTCTCCCTTAAAACCTGCTATACAACGAAAATCTAGTGTTCTCAGCTCTTATTATTTCTGTTGAAACTGCCCAAACTGGAGGTGATAAACCGTATCTTCTTTCTCAGTTTCAATCTTCAAATCAGAACGCGGATACGCGACACAAAGGAGGGCATAGCCCTGTTCTCTCAATTCTGGGCTAACCCCCATTGCATCGGGCTGATCAACCCTGCCTTCAATCACCTGAGCCGCACAGGTTGTACAAATACCTGCATTGCAAGAATTAGGTAACTCCAGCCCAGACGCTTGAGCCGCTTCTAAAATGGTTTGATCATCGGGCACCTGAAGCGTATGAGTGCTACCCTGATGCTGAAGTTCAACCGTGTAGGTGTTAGACATAAGCGATCGACAAAAGAATACAGCGCTTCCTTGATTTTTCGATAGATGGCTCAGACGATCGCGGGGCAGCCGTGCCTAGACACACACTGAGACGATCGTCTGACTGACCGCCGATTTAACGTTGGGCTTCAGCGCCACCCACAACTTCCAGGATTTCTTGCGTAATTGCCGCCTGACGAGCTTTGTTGTAACCCCGTGTTAGCGTGCTAATCAAGTCCTTCGCGTTGTCGCTGGCATTGCTCATAGCAGTCATTCGGGCGGCAAGCTCACTAGCGGCAGACTCTTGGAGCGCTCGTAGCAACTGGTTGTTTAAATACAGCGGCAGCAAAGCATCCAAAATCTGTACCGGATCTTGCTCAAAGATCATGTCTTGAGGGAAGGTCTGAGGTGCAGCAGCCGCTACTTTCGATCGCTCCACCTGAAACTGTCCACCACGAGACGTGAGCCGGAAGATTTCATCGTCTGGCACCTCAAGTCCCTGAGGATCAAGTGGCAGAAGCGTCTGAATGACAGGACGAGAACTAATGAGTGAGACAAACCGTGTGTACACCAACTCAACTTTATCAACCGTTTCAGAGAGAAAGAGAGCCAGCAGTTGATCGGCAATTTGCGACGCCTCGGAAGCAGTGGGAATCTGCTCCAGATTGACAAAGGTTTCGACGATCGGCTGATCACGTCGTTGAAAGTATTGCGTTGCTTTGCGACCAACCAGCACATAGCGGTAGTTGATGCCTTCCGCTTGCAGTTCCTTAGCGCGGATTTCTGCCCGCCGAATCACGTTGGAATTATAGGCACCGCACAGACCGCGATCGCCCGTTACAACCAAAATACCTACAGTCCTGACCGTACGACGGCTCAGCAACGGCAGGTTTGCTTCGTCAAACCGTAAGCGAGCTTGCAGCCCGTAAAGTACCTGTGCCAGCCGATCAGCAAAGGGACGTGTTGCGATGACCTGCTCTTGAGCGCGACGCACTTTAGCAGCAGCAACGAGACGCATCGCCTCAGTAATTTTTTTAGTGTTTTTGACCGACTTAATGCGATCGCGAATGCTTTTGAGATTTGCCATGTCGGAAGTGAGGGATGAGGGGTAAAGGGTGAGGAGTGTCTCACCAGAGCAAAGCTAGAGCAATCAATGTAAGCAGTGAGATGAAAAGAGGAGTAAGGGCGTTACACCTTTCTCCTCACCCCTCTCTCCTCATCTCTATGCCGCAGCAAACGTCTTCTTGTACTCGCCAATCGCGTCCTTCAAAAGACCTTCAGCTTCTGGCGTTAGCTGCTTCTCAGTACGGACAATATCGCCATACTTAGGAGCGCTGTTCTTCAGATAGTCACGCAAGCCTTTCAGGAACGAAACCACCTTATCAACCGGAATATCATCCAGATACCCATTGATACCAGAGTAAATCGAAGCTACCTGTTCGGCGACTGAAAGCGGCGAGTATTGCGGTTGCTTCAGAATTTCACGCAGGCGTTGACCCCGTGCCAACTGATTTTGGGTCGCCTTGTCAAGGTCAGAAGCAAACTGAGCAAAGGCTTGCAGATCGTCGTACTGAGCCAGTTCCAGCTTCACCTTGCCAGCAACTTTTTTCATTGCCTTCGTTTGGGCAGCCGAACCAACCCGTGAAACAGAGATCCCTGCATTCACAGCTGGACGCAAGCCGGAGTTAAACAAGTCAGATGACAAGAAGATCTGCCCATCAGTGATCGAAATCACGTTGGTGGGAATGTAAGCCGAGACATCACCCGCTTGCGTTTCAATAATCGGTAATGCAGTCATGCTGCCTTCACCCAGTTCAGGGCTAAGTTTTGCAGCCCGCTCTAACAAACGGGAGTGAGCGTAGAATACGTCACCTGGGTATGCCTCACGACCGGGTGGACGACGCAGTAGCAATGACATTTGGCGATATGCCTGCGCCTGCTTGGAAAGGTCATCATAAATCACCAGGGTGTGCTTGCCCTTGTACATGAAGTATTCTGCAAGAGTCGCGCCTGTGTAAGGTGCAAAATATTGCAGAGTTGCAGGGGCGTTGGCGTTTGCAGCAATAACGATGGTGTAGTCAAGCGCACCATTCTCACGCAGGACGCTAACAATGTTGGCGACGGTCGATGCCTTCTGCCCAACTGCTACGTAAACGCAAATAACATCTTCACCCTTTTGGTTCAGAATGGTGTCGATCGCAACGGAGGTTTTGCCCGTTTGACGATCGCCGATAATCAATTCTCGTTGACCGCGACCAATAGGAATCATGGAGTCGATCGCCGTGATGCCGGTTTGCAATGGCTCATACACCGACTTACGCTCAATAATCCCAGGCGCGGGCGATTCAATCAGGCGCGTCTCTGTCGTGTGAATGTCACCCTTACCATCAATGGGGCGGGCAAGGGCATCTACCACCCGTCCAAGCATGGCTTCACCTACTGGAATCTGAGCGATTCTGCCAGTAGATGTCACCGAACTTCCTTCTTGAATATTAAGTCCGTCGCCCATTAGCACGACGCCAACGTTATCTTCTTCCAGGTTCAGCGCCATCCCGACGGAACCATCTTCAAATTCCACCAATTCACCCGCCATTGCCTTGTCTAAACCATAGATGCGGGCAATACCGTCACCAACTTGCAGCACTGTACCAACGTTTGACACGTTGACCTTTTGATCGTACTGCTCAATCTGTTGGCGAATAATGCTGCTAATTTCGTCTGGTCGAATACTTACCATAAGAGTTGCTTGTTGTGAGGATGAGAGATGGGATCAGTTTTTGGTTGTTCGTTGTTAGCGCTGAGACTAAAAACCAACCAATAACGGCTAACAACTTAAGTTGTGCTGCCTAAGCGTAACGAAATGCGTCGGAGTTGACCGCGCAAGCTTGCATCAATGATCTGAGAGCCAACTTTGATAATCACACCACCAATTAAGTCAGGATCGATCGTTGTTTCGATCTCAACGTTTTGGGCACCCGTGAGGGCTATCACTCGCTCACGCACTGTCTGCTGCTGCGCCTCGTTAAGTGGCACTGTCGAAACAATTTGAGCCAGCGCAGTTTGGTTTAGTTCGCGTAGCAATGCCTGATACTGCTTCAAAATGCCGCTTAAAAAAGCGATACGACGATGATCCACAATCAGCAGCAGAAAGTTGCGAATGTGGGGATGCACCTGGTCGCCCAAAACCTGCTGCAAAACTGCTTTCTTGGCGTCCAGACTGACAACAGGGCTTGCCAAAAACTGATCGAGATCAGGCGATTCTTTCAGGAGGTTCAAGATACTGCTGGCATCTTCACCAAAGCGATCGCTCAAATTCTCAGTTTTTGCCAGAGACATCAGCGCCTGGGCATAGGGGGCGGAAATTTCACTGGTAATGACGCTATCACTCACTGGTCGCCTCCTACTAGCATGGCAATGCTACGATCAATTAATTGTTGCTGCACCGAGTCATTTAGCCGCGATGGCAGCTCTGACTCGACACGCTGCATGGCTAGCGCTGCTACTCGTTGACGTAGCTCATTGATCACTTTTGCCTGGTCAGCGTTGAGATCCTGGGTCGCTGCTTCACGCATCCGTTGGATATCAAGTTCAGCTTTGGCAGCAATCTCGGCTTTAGCGGTAGCAGCGGCTACTTGTCCTGCTGCTCGAATTTTTTCCGCTTCCCCTTGAGCTTGTGCTAGCTTCTGCTGTTGCTGTGCTAGAGCACTCACTGCGTCCTTCTTGCGTTGCTCAGCTTCTTTAATGGCGTCTTCGATCGCAGTTCGACGAGCGCTCAGGGTTTTACCTAAAAAGCCGCGCCCAAAGTAGATCAAAACACCCGCAACGATCGCCAGGTTAACCAAATTGGTTTCAAGAATGTCGAAGTTGAGACCAAAGCCACCTGCCTCAGCTGTTTCAACCGCTTCGGTGCCTAAAACTTTAGCACCAATCGCCAACTTTAAGAGAATATCCATATCGCTACGTCCAAAATGGCTGGAGTCATTAGCGTTCAGTTGTTAAGCTCTAGACTTTAAGGGTGCTTAGAGATTAACAGCCAACGTCTAAAGACTGACTAAAAGTTTGTCTAAAATCTGGTGGCTCAATGACTCAACTTGCTGCTCTAAGGAACTCATTGCTTCCTGCTTCTGTTGATCAAGCTCACGCTGCACGCGCTCACGCTGAGCCTGCGCTTCTTGCTGTGCAGTGGCAATTTGTTGGTCAGCAAGGGCTTGGGCTTCCGCTTGTGCCGTAGCGATCGTCTGTTGATATTGCCGACGAGTCGTTGCCAACTCTTGTTCGTACTGCGTTGCTAAATGTTCAGCCTTTGCCAGCCGCTCACGCGCTTCGGTTTCATTTGTGCGGATGTAGTCACTACGGTCTTCGATCGCCTTTGTTAATGGCTTGTAAAAGACCACGTTTAGCAGGGCAACTAGAACCAAAAACTGAACCGCCATCAGTGGCAGAGTGGCATCAAAATCAAACATTGTCTTGAGTTTGGGGTTCTTGAATTGGGATGGAGCGTCTCTCGTAACTTCTCGCAATTGATGTCGAGTTATTGGTAACTGGTAACTAAAGGCAAGCAGAATGACTCTGTTACCAATTACCCATCACTCGTTCACTTCAAATGGCGCGTACTGGTTAACCAAATTACTGAAGCAAGGCGCTTAAGCGAAGGGGTTAGCAAACAACAGCACAAGCGCAATCACCAAGCCATAGATGGTCAAGGATTCCATAAACGCCAGAGTTAGCAGAAGCGTACCGCGAATTTTGCCTTCTGCTTCTGGCTGACGGGCAATCCCTTCAACGGCGGAACCGGAGGCATTACCTTGACCAATGCCAGGACCGATAGACGCTAAACCGATCGCCAATGCAGCAGACAGAACAGACGCAGAAGCAACTAATGGATCCATGATTCTTTCCTTGAGTAATGAACAAACTAAATGAACAACTTGCCGCTTAAAGGCTCAGGTTTCACACCTGCGATCGCATCTAAGCAATCTGAACCGATAGCAATCCGCCAGCAGATCAGCAATTGAAGCTATGCATGCTCCTCATGCTCATCTCCATGACCTTCAAGTGCTTCGTGGATGTAAGCACCTGCCAGTGTGGCAAACACTAGCGCCTGGATTGCGCTGGTAAACAGACCTAGAAGCATCACTGGTAACGGCACAAACAATGGCACCAGAAGCACCAAGACCGCTACCACCAACTCATCCGCAAGAATGTTGCCAAACAAACGGAAACTGAGTGAGAGTGGCTTCGTGAAATCTTCCAAAATTGCGATTGGCAGCAGTACAGGGGTTGGCTGGACATACTTTGCAAAGTAACCCAAACCCTTGCGGCTAAAGCCAGCATAAAAATACGCTAGAGAAACCAGCAGTGCCAATGCCACAGTCGTGTTGATGTCATTGGTAGGAGCAGCTAGTTCGCCTTCGGGAAGCCGAATCAGCTTCCAGGGAACCAACGCACCTGACCAGTTAGAGACAAAAATGAATAAAAAGAGCGTACCAATAAACGGCACCCAGGGACGGTACTCTTTTTCACCAAGCTGGTCTCTAGCAATGCCACGCACAAACTCCAACGCATATTCCATCAGGTTTTGAATGCCTTTAGGGATACGCTGGACATTGCGCGTTGCCGCGATCGAAGCAATCAATAAAAGCCCAATCACGACCCAGGAAACCAGAAACACCTGTCCGTGGATTCTAAGGTTGCCAATCTGCCAGTAAAGATGGTGCCCCACCTCAAGGCTGGCAAGCGGAAAAACGTTAAGCGCTGGGAGAAAACTTAGCATTAGACTTTGAGCGGTTTTCCCAAATAGATTAAGGGGTGAAAAGTTTCAGAACCGGCTGATTAGCGAGAGTCAGACGGTAGCAAGAGACGAAACATATAAACAATGAGCGCGGCTTTATAGGTAAGAAAACCTAAAAAGATTGGTAACACCTGCAATTGATCCAACCGAGTTGCTACTATGATCAACCCAATGAAGATCGCAATCTGGGATTTGCCAACCTTGCTATTCCCATTGCCTATCTGCTCAACGTTTCTAGCCAACACTTTCAAGTAAACCACACCTGTGCACGCTCCAAGTAAATAATTCAGAGCAATGTTGAGCGGGTAAAAAAAGCAAACGGTGAGGAAAATTATCCCCGTCAGCACTAGCGTCGTGAGCAGCAACTCGCGTTGGAGTTGGTAGTACTCCTGCATCGAAGCATTCGGCTTCGTTGAGCTGTCACTGGGCTGTGAAGGTGCGCCTGTTTCAGTGGTTTGCATCGTCAAAAGGATCAACTCGCTGTTTCAGCCATACTGACACAACAAAGAAACTCAACGATCGCACGTCTTTAAAGTAAAGACTTCAATGTGATGAGTTCCAGTCTTTTACTGGCAGCACCAGAGACCGCTGTCATCATATCACGCAGGGAGTAATAATACTTAATGACGCAAGATTAAGCAGGGTTAAAAAATGAAGTGCTGTTCCCTTAGCGATTGCATCTGGAATCAACACAGCAATGATCGAGTGCACTGGCTCCTGCACCTTCGGTTGATCGCATTGGTCAAGCAGGCGATCAATGTGTCCTTCAATATTGCATCGAACTCTACCCTACCTTAAGAAACTGTTTGTAAATGTATGTGAAGTAGAAGACAACTACGGTCACAAAGGCGCGATACCAGAAGAGTGACATCTACATGGCTTGAGGATATGAGTCAGCCTTACTACGACAGTGACCTGACCGATGAG
>NZ_JACJOZ010000055.1:0-2270 GCF_014695795.1 Phormidium sp. FACHB-592 | reverse complement strand
GCCAGCTTTTCGATTCGCCAACGGAAGCAGAAATCGATCAGGCGCTGTTGAGTGGGTTCTGGGAGCAGAGCTGACATTTTGGCGTTCCCGTAGCAAGCGGACTAAAAACAACGCCCAGGCCTTTGCAGACGGCATGAACGCCATGAACGCATCCATAAATGGGGTAAAGCAGTTAAGCAACTTACTACAAAGGGCATGGACTCGTTTTAGACTCAGTAGTACAGCCAGTTGGCATCAGCAAACACGACCTTGTGCGGTTGAGTCCTGCCCTTGTACAGAGTTGGTGCTTTTGAGTTTTCTAGTGTCAACCCAACCGACAGCGAGGGGTGATTGCCTTTCACAAAGGTTACCTTATGTACTTGAACAAAGCCATCGAACTGTTTCCGGTCTTTTGCCATGAAACCCAGGAATCGTATGAGTTAAAACCTTCTAGTGAAGCTCAAATTGAGGCATATGCAGCAGCCATCCATCTCCCTTTGCCCAAAGCTTACAAAGAGTTTCTCCTCTGGCTAGGAGAAAGTGCCGGGGGCTTTATAGACTCTTTCATTCTGCGCGGTATCTATCTACGCCGCAATCGAGAAGATGCGCTCGAGTTATTGGCGGAGCAAGATTGTACAGAGTTGCTGCCTGACGATGCCCTTGTCTTTGCCTGGTTTAACCAGGGACAGGGGTTTGGCTTTATCCGCGCCTCTGAGGGAGACAATCCACCCGTTTACTTTTACGTTGAGGGTAAAGGCATGCTTGGGCAGACTCATCCGAATCTAGAAGCTTTTGTCATTGGTTACATGAATGGCATGATGTCCTGGAACAAGCGTTAATGTCTCTGCCTGATGTACCAGTGCAACGACTCGCCTCGTAGCGCGATCACCTGCCTCATAGGTTGGGTTAAGCCTCGCCCAACCCAGTGTCCACAAGCGGTGAAGCGATCAGTGGTAGCAGGATGCTCTTTTGCAGGTTTGGTCATGTTAGGTTTGCTACCTCAACCCAGGTTAGAGGAAATCAACGCTCGTACTCACAGTACGAGCGCCCTTTGGGAACAATAAACTCAAAGTTCCCCAAAAGAATTCTGTGGCTTTCCCAGCCTCCCTCGTTATCCCCATCTACAATCGTGCCGCTTATCTCTCTGGTGCGATCGCTCGCATCCTCGCGCAAACCCACCCCGACTTTGCACTCCTGCTTTGGAGGCTTCACGGATGGCTCGGTAGCGATCGCCACCCACTACGCTCAACGTGACAAATGCATTCAAGTGGTTGCTGCCACCCGCAACTATGCAGACGACACAAGGTGAGGCACAAAACCTCTAATTGTTTAGAGGCGCTAGTAAGCCTGTTCAGGATTGATACCGCTACAGGATGATGGCCCTTTTTGACACGCAGTGTTGCCAGGCTCCCAAAACGTTTAACAAGTCCGACTACCAGTTGTCAAATGATCAGCGCGGCAAGGTTTGCCGGTAGCAGGGCGTGCTGCGCTCGACTTGCTGTTTGCTGTGACGTGGGCAGTCAAGCGGTGCCCCTAAAAACCGACTTTTAATCAGGGGTGCTTGAGAAGCGAACCTGCTGCTCGGCCGCTGTCGTTGCTGCTGACGCAGGCTCAGTACAAAGAGCCCCTGTTCTAGAGTGAGGTCGCTAAACCAGAGCTTCATCACTTTTTTCCAGTGCCAATGCAATTGCGGCATATGTGCTTCGTTCTATAGGCTTCAGCGTGACTCAGAGCATCCTTAGCTCTATTGAGGCACACAAACATGGCTTGGGGTCGTTAAAGCAGAAAAGCGGCGACTAGCCGCAACGAAGCAGGGCAAAGGTTCGCAAAACATTTCACTGTAGCAAAACCAGTGACTGACACTCACAGTACAGGCCCCTGACGGGCGGTAAGCAGACTACCAGACCGCTTCAAGGGTACGCTTGATGCCAGCAACCTTTCTTGGCCTTAGGGAAGCGAAGCTGCCATGAAGTGCAACGAGACTGGAACGATGACAGGGTAAGGGATTGCGGATATTTATGCCGTACTATTTTTTGTCAGCTTCCACAGCAGCCTCTACTAGTTAACGTGAGTTCGACGAACAGAAATTGACACAAGAAAAGCTGAGACTGGTTTTGAAGTAACGGTCTCAGCTATGGAAACCATCGTATCGCGTCTGGATATTGCACACCTTTTTTATGAACTGGACGATTTTTATCAGCACTTTGAGCACAGTTGGCAACACCAAGTGCAGTTGCCTTCCATGCCTGGTGAACGCCGGAGCCATTCCCGCCTGAGTTTGAGCGAAGTGA